>JARYME010000070.1 GCA_029907315.1 Armatimonadota bacterium
ACAACTGGCTGTATCGTCCGCTTGTTGGTGCGACTATCGCTGTAGTCGACAGGATCAGACGCTCGCATGCGGGGACGCTGCAGCTGTACATGATTTGGCAGATTGCCGGTATGGTAATCGTTTTGTTGCTGCTGCTTTTCACTATCAGATAGGGAGGACGCTGGATGTCTGCGGCGATTCCGATCATAGTCAACGGTATCATAGTGCTTCTTTTGGCGCCGCTGTACGATGGCGTGGTTCGCAAGATCAAGGCGATCGTGCACTCGCGGCAAGGTCCGCCGATAACACAGGTCTACATCGATATCCTCAAGCTTCTCGGCAAGGAGGACCTCAGGTGCACTCGGAACCTGCTGTTCAGATATGGACCTGCTGTGGCTTTCGGGGCTTTCCTGGTGGTTGCGCTGCAGACGCCTATGGGGACCCAACCGAGCACCGGACTTCGGGGAGACATGATTACCTGGATGTACTTCCAGGTGCTGGGCGCCGCACTGATAACATTGACTGCGGTTTCGACGGGCAATCCCTTCTCGGAGGTCGGTAGTGCCAGAGAAATGATGCTTATGCTTTCCGTGGAGCCGATCGCCGTGGCAGCTCTTATCGCTGCGGCGGTGAAGAGCTCTTCCCTGCGGCTGGTCGATATGGTCAACTACAACCTTGAGTCAGGACCCACGGTGTCGCTGTTGTGTGGTGGTTTGGCTCTGTTTCTGGCGCTGCAGCAGATTCTGGGTAGAGTGCCTTTCGATATAGCCGAAGCCGAGACGGAGATAATCGGCGGTCCGCTCGTGGAGCAAAGCGGACCGAATCTTGCACTGCTCAAGATGGCGATGCTCGCCAGGCAAATGACCTACGGGTTCTTGCTTATTCAGGTCTTTGTGCCGTGGCCGAAGGTAGGCCCCTGGCCGCTCGCCGTTGTTGTTGCACTGATCAAGGTATTGATATTGTTCATACTCTCGGGAATCATCGAATCCGTGATGCCTCGTCTGCGAATCGACCAGGCTCTGAAGTATATGGGCCGTATACTGTTTGTAGCACTTGCGGCGCTGGCGTTCGCCGCTATTGGGGTGTAGGACCATGGGAGAGATAAGTCCCAAAGTTGTTCATACGCTGAGCTTGCTCATGATTCTGACAAGCTTTGCAGCTGTAGAAGCTGGAAATCTACGTCATGCCACGGTCGCTTACATATTCCAAGCGCTCCTGATCTGCGGGCTTCTTACGGTTTACTCTGTTGAGAACAGCGCCCTTCTTTACTGGGCGGGAACAGCGCTTGTTACCAAGGCACTGCTGCCGCCTGTTTTCCTGTGGAGGGCTACGGCGCAGTCGCAGCAGGAGACCAAACCGTTGATAGGTTTTGGACCGTCCAGTGTGCTGGCAATTCTCATCCTGATATTGATGTATGTTTTCACACACAAGCACGCAGGTCTCTTTGTGCAGGCTGCCGAGGGCAGTTCTACTCCCTACGAGATAGGCGAAGGCTTGATTTCGCTGGCTGAGACGAATCTAGCTGTGGCATTTACCGTATTTACGCTTGGCATTTATGCCATTCTAACGCGTCGGGATGCAATTAAGACTGTAATAGGTCTGTGCTTGCTGGAAAACGGGGTACATTTGAGCCTCGTCAGCTTGGCACCGACTATGAGAGAAACGGCTTTGGCCGGTATCGCAACTGAAGTGGTAATCACCGTCTGGCTGTTGCTTTACATAATAGGCGGTATCAGAGACAGATTCGGAACAACTGATACTTCGCAATTATCCGAACTGCACTGGTAGGAGATAGCAGATGCCCGTAAAGCCAAGTGAAATACACTCGCTCTTGCCTGCATTAGTGGTTTTCGTGCCGGCGGGCGCCGGGATTCTGATATTTCTAGTGGGCAGGTGGTTGTGGACGAGAGCCGCAATAGCCCAGCTGGCTGCGGCAGCGACCCTGGGAATCGCCGTCGCCATAGGACTTGCCGTCATGAACGGCCAGGTGCTCATATGTTTCGGACACCAGTTCCGTGTGGATGAGCTGAGTGCGCTGCTGCTAGTTCTGGTCGCAGGAGTAAGTTTCATCGCTATAGTGTACTGCCCGGTCTACATGCGCAAGCTGGTGCGTGAAGCGGGCATCCCAAGCACTACGCGAGGAAGACTTACGGCATTCTATGGATGGTTGCTGCTGTTTGTCGCCACCATGCTCTGGGCTTGTATGTCGAACAACATAATAATGCTCTACGTGGCCGTGGAAGCTAGCACCATAGCAAGCGGCTTGCTGGTGGCGTTCTCGTGGGACAAGCGAGCTTTGGAGGCGGGCTACAAATATTTGATGCTCCTCACGGTGGGCATCACATTCGCGCTTTTTGGATGCGTGTTGGTTTACGCTACAGGCTCCTCAGTTCTTGGCGGATCCAAAGGAATGCTCATCAGTGAACTCCGAAGGATAGCTGCAAGCTTCCCATCTACGACCGTCGCCCTTGCTTCCGCATTTCTGATAGTGGGATTTGGCACCAAAGCAGGCGTGGCGCCGTTCCATCCGTGGCTTCCAGATGCGCACGCTGAGGCGCCTACGCCCGTGTCCGCATTGCTTTCAGGTGTAATGCTGAAAGTCGCCATCTACGCAATGGTGAGGACGGTCACGTTGTTCTATCCGAACTTCCCACCAGTTGCTGCGTTCATCTTGGCCCTCGGCGTGTTCACGATGATACTAGGCGATCTTATGGCGCTTGCCCAGGACGACCTGAAGCGAATGCTTGCCTACTCATCCGTCAGCCAGATGGGATATGTCCTTATGGGTATCGGCTTGGGTACCAATCTGGGTATCTACGCGGGACTCTTCCACATTATAAACCACGCGCTTGCGAAGTCCCTGTTGTTCTTGGCTGCCGGAGCAGTAATGTATTCGACGGGTGCTCGAATGCTTTCTGAGATGGGCGGGCTCGCCAAGAAGATGCCAATAACAAGCTTCTGCTTTTTTGTGGGCGCACTCGCTCTTTCCGGTATGCCGCCCCTTAACGGCTTCCAAAGCAAGCTGGCGCTGTTTGTAGCGGGTGCGCAAGCCGGTGCTTGGTGGGCGGTTGTTCTCGGAATAGGCACCAGCCTCATTACACTGGTAGTGCTCGTAAGGGCAGCAAAAAACATCTTCTGGGGCAAGATGCCGGAATCTATCCCTGAGTCGGCACGGGAAGCACCTGCCAGAATGTGCCTGGCAATGCTCGTGTTGGCTGTCCTTTGCCTGGCGATCGGTATCTATCCGCAGTCGGTCTACTCGCCGCTTTCGAAAGCGGCGAAGTCGGTGCAGACCATTGTGACCGATACGCCCAACGCACTTGCAAAGCGCTGAATGCGGGAGGTTAGCCAGTGCACGAGGTACAAACCGCGAAGAATATCCTGCAGATGGCATGCGAAGAGGCAAAGAGGCAAGGGCTACAAAACCCCAGGGCAATTCGAGTTCGCGTGGGAGCGTGGACGGGCATAGATGTGGACCATTTGAAACACGACTTTCACACTGTCGCGCCCACAGTGTCGCTTGATGTCGAGACTGTGGAGCCGTCGGCGCGCTGTGAAGACTGTGGTGCTCGTTTCGAAGCTAAACCGGGCAGCTTGTCGTGTGACAAGTGCGGCAGCCGCCGAGTCACGCTCGAGCAAAGGAGAGATATCGAGCTGATAAGTGTGGAGTAACATCGCACCGGTGCGGCGGGTTAGCATATGCGTGGAAGCAGTTCGCCCGAGGGCGGCGATACTACTCGAGTGGTACCAATAGATGTCCTGATGCGCACCTGTCCGGGATGATTTGAGGTAACGCGACCGATAATTGAAGCTTCGGCACCCCACCGCTGTTGTCTTATGATGTCCAGCGACCTCTGAGCATCCGCCGCGCTTACTATCACGAGCATTTTGCCCTCATTTGCCACATAGAGAGGGTCTATTCCGAGAGCCTCGCATGCTGCCGCCACAGGAGGCTTGACGATTATCGCGCGCTCCTCGAGTTCTATTCCTACGGCCGACTGCTTGGCTATCTCGTTCAGCGCGGCGCCGATGCCGCCACGGGTGGGATCGCGCATAGTATGGATTTCGCACTCGGCGTTGATTAGGCTCAGCACGATGTCGTTGAGAGGGGCAGTGTCGCTGGAGATTGCGTCCGTGTCGAGGAGTTTTTCCCTCGCCAGCATTACCGCAGCTCCGTGATCTCCTATAGAGCCTGTGAGTATAATCGCGTCTCCGGGCTTTGCTGCAGCACCTGATATGCCGTCTCGCAGGACGCAGCCCACGCCTGAGGTCGTAATAAACACTTTGTCTGCTGAGCCGCGGGCGACAACCTTGGTGTCACCTGTGACTATCCTAACCTCTGCCTCCGCAGCCGTCTTTGCCATCGACTGGGCGACGGTCACGAGATCTCTCACCGGCAGGCCTTCCTCGATTATGAACGACGCAGACAAAGCAACCGGTCTTGCGCCAACAGCAAGCAAATCGTTTACGGTACCAGCAACGGCAAGCCTGCCTATGTCGCCTCCCGGAAAGAAAATCGGGTCAACAACAAACGAATCTGTGGTGAATGCAAGCGGTCCCGTAAGATCCAGTCGTGCGCTGTCGTCGCGAGGTGCGTTGGCGTCGCCGTATGCGGCTGCAAACACCTCTTCTATGAGCTCAACCATTGCCGTGCCGCCGGCACCGTGCTTAAGAGTGATCCTTTCTTCGGTCGACATTGTGCCGCTTATAAATCCCCATACTTGTACGCCGCGGCGCATGCGCCTTCACTGGACACCATACACGGACCCACTGGAGTCGCCGGGGTGCAAGTTGTTCCGAACAAAGCGCACTCGCCGGGCTTTATTGCGCCTCTCAATACATCTCCACATCTGCAGGACGTATTCATCGTGGGGCGTATTGATTCTACCAGTTCCGAGAAACGTTTCTTTGCGTCAAATGCCGAATACTTCGGCGCAATTTCCAAACCGCTCTCGGCTATCGTACCAATGCCGCGCCATACTGAGTCACAAGGTACAAACACGTCATTGATCAGCTCGCACGCGCGTTCGTTCGGCTGTTCTTTTACAGCCCTCTTGTAAGCATTGTCGACTCTCGGGTTCTTCTCGGCAATCTGCCTGAGAATAGCCTCAATGCCGAGCAGCATGTCCAGCGGTTCGAAGCCCGCGACCGCGCAGGGTACGCCGAATTCGCGCGGTATGAATTCGTAGGCTCGGCTGCCGATTATGGTTGTGACATGTCCGGGGAGAAGCAAGCCCGAGACAGCTGTTTCCCCTGACGCAAGCAGTGCCCTCAGCGCAGGCGGCATCGTTTTGTGACAGGAGTAAACGTAGAAATTGCGCAGCTGCGCTTGGTTCGCACTCCGTATTGCTGCTGCCGTAGCCGGGACCGTCGTTTCGAAACCTACGCCGAAGAACACCACGTCCCTCGATGGATTCTCAGCCGCGATGTCTATAGCGTCGCTGGGTGAATAGACCACTCGCACATCGGCGCCTTCGGCGCGGAGTCTTTCCAGCGAGGTGTAGGACCCGGGAACCCGAACCATATCGCCGAACGTGCACAGCACGACGCCGTCACACCCGCCGATCGCAAGAAAGGCGTCAATATCGCGCTGGTCGGTTACGCATACCGGACATCCGGGTCCGGATATAAGACTGATTCCTTCCGGTAGTAAAGAGCGAAGCCCAAACCTGGCGGCAGACATGGTGTGCGTTCCGCATACTTCCATGATGGTTGCCGCAGTGCCTTCGTATTCTCGCAGGCGCAGTGCAGCTTCTCGAACCAGCGACTCATCGCGGAATTCGTCGCTGAACCTCACCTCAAATACTCCTTAAACAACGACAGCGTGTTTTGAGCTTCTTCTTCATCAACCAGTGCTATCGCCATACCGGCATGTATCAGCACGTAGTCGCCGACCTTGGCATTCGGAAGAAGATCGAGGCGAGCTCTGCGGCGGATCCCTTCAACCTCGACCTCCGCGTTGAGACCCTCGATTTGGATTATCTTCATTGGAACGGCCAAACACATATCTGTTTTGGTTAACCCTTCATCTGTCTAGTGGCGGCTGCGACGACAGCCTGCCCAAACGAAATGCACGCGTCGTTCGGCGGCAGAAGCCGGTGTCTGAGAACTTCGAATCCGCAAGCGCGCAGTTGCTCGGAAAGCCTTCTTGTTAGAAACGCGTTCTGGAAGACGCCTCCCGATAAGGCCACAGTCGATAACCCTGTCGCATCACGAATCCTCTTGCATGCTTCGACCAGCGTATCAGCCAGCGAATTGTGGAACCTTGCGGCTGCAGTAGATGCAGGGGTTCCATTCAGAAACTCTTCCACCGCGCACCGGAATACCTGTGTGAAATCGAGAGTAAGAAGACCGTCCGCGTAATACAGCGCTCCCGGGTATGAGCCCTCTTCGGCTTCGTCGATTGCTGCTTCGAGTTCAGCCGCCGCCTGGCCTTCGTAGCTTCGTTCGCGGCACACGCCAAGTGCTGCCGATACCGCGTCGAAAAGTCGTCCTGCGCTGGAGGTCACCGGCGAATTAAAACCCGTTTCGAGCTGGTGTTTGATCACGCGGATTTCGAACTCGGTAAAACCAAGCCCCAAGACATCGGCAGTTTTCCACCAATCGTCTTGGTAGATCCTGTATAGATACGCCGCTGCCATTTTGCGAGGGTCTCGTATAGCGGCCTCGCCGCCTGGCATTCTGATAGGGGCAAGTCGACCTATTCGCTCGAAACCGGTCGGGTCTGCGGCCAGCAGTTCGCCGCCCCAAACCGTACCATCTGTTCCATAGCCAGTACCATCCAGCGCGATGCCGATACACCTGTCGGTGCGAGCGTTCTCGGCTAAGCACGCCGCAATATGCGCGTGGTGGTGCTGAACGGCCACTTTTGTTTCAACAGGCGTTTCCTTAGCATAGTGAGTGCTCATATATTCCGGATGCAAGTCGTGAGCGACGATCTGAGGCCGTTTGCCGAAAAGTGCCAGGAAGTGATCGACGGCATACTTGAAATAATCCAGCGTTTCGGCTGTATCCAGGTCACCTATATGCTGACTCACCACAGCCTGCCGGCCCCAAGCCAGACAAAACGTGTTTTTCTGCTCAGCCCCGACCGCCAGAATCTCAGGCGCCTCGAAAGGTAGGTCGATTGCGTCCGGGACATAGCCACGGGCACGGCGGATGAGAATGGGTTCATCGGGATAGTCTGCGCGGACGACCGAGTCGTCGCAGGGCACGTGAATATCTCGGTCGTGCATCAGAAATGCATCTGCAAGCCCTGCAAGTTTTTCCCTTGCAAGTTGGTTTGTGAAGACGAGCGGTTCCTCGCTGAGATTGCCGCTGGTCATAACCAGTGCGGCGGGCGAGTGCTCTAGAAGTAGAACGTGCAAAGGTGTGTAAGGCAACATCACGCCCAGGTTCTTGTTTGCCGGCGCCACCTGATCGGATATCCCCGACGATGGCTTTTTCCTTGCGAGCACAATCGGCCGCTGCCGGGATATCAGAAGCTCGCGAGCCTGCGGAGTCAGCTCGCAGACGAGCTCTGCCTGGGAAATGTCTCGCACCATTATAGCAAACGGTTTTGCGCTGCGTCCCTTGCGGGCACGCAGCATCCGAACGGCTCCATCGCTGCGCGCATCACATGCAAGATGAAACCCGCCCAGACCCTTAATCGCAACAATCCTGCCTCCGAACAGCAGCTCTCCGACCTTTCGCAGCGGGTCTGTTTCGTTTATTTCGCCTTCACACTCCAGCCATATCCTTGGACCACACTGAGGACACGCCGTGGGTTCGGCGTGGAAGCGTCTGTTGTGGGGATCGCGGTATTCCGCATCGCAGGAGGGGCACATCTTGAAGGACGCCATTGTAGTGTTGGCGCGATCGTATGGCACGCGCCTGACAATGGTAAATCTGGGCCCACAGTTGGTGCAATTGGTGAATGCATAGTGATATCTGCGGTCTTCCGGATCTCGGATCTCACGCATGCAATCGCTGCATATCGCGATGTCGGCAGGTATGACACACTGGTTTGGCTCCTCTGTGGTGCTTTGGAGTATCTCAAAGTCGGTGTAGCCGGACGGATCAGCCTCGATGGCACTGACGGAGGTAATCCTGGCAAGGGGTGGGGCCTCCGATGAGAGCGAACTCACGAAAGCCTCGGTCTGCTCCGGAGAACCTTCAATTTCTATTTCTACACTACCTGAGGTATTGCGCACCCAACCTCGCAATCCGTAACGGCTTGCCAGCGAGGCGACAAAAGGCCTGAAGCCTACGCCTTGGACGACACCCGAGACGCAAATGATCTTGCGGACTGAATGCTCGTTTGAAACGTCTGCATCCACAGTCAATTTTGGTCCGTTCCCAGGTCAATCGAGTGCAAGCTGCGCACTGACGTTTCGGCGGCTGACGTGTGACTTGCGGTCAGCGAGGCCGAAGGTGAAGTTGGGAGACCGCCCATTGACCGAAACACTGTTCAGTAAGCGGTTGTAAACGACGTATAACATAGACTCCACAGTCTGAGGTTGAGCAATAAGTAGGGACTACTGTATAAAAAACGGTTGGCTCCCTTGGCTGGTTTCATTTAGAACTTTTCTAGCTCAGGCGGCATAGTTCCTTCCGAACATGGAATCCGCGCTTCTTTTCTCCGTCTGGGTCGGCTCCATTTGACTTATCTATGACCCTTTTCCACATGGGGGCGTTTTCCCTTAGTAGTCGCGGAGGACATAACAGCTCTGCGAAAACAAAAAAGTGTTCACTGCTTGACTGGTGCTGATCCTTGGAGCATACTACTGTCGGATGCGTTTCAGGTCTGATTAATGGATGCTGCTTCCTAGGCAGTGGAGAGTCCCGCGTAAGATACGTTTTTGAAAAACTCCTGAAGGATATTGGTACAGCTTAGAGCGTCTTCGAATTTTCGGTGGAAGGGAGTTTGTTGTGATGAGAAAAGCGTTGTGGGGTTTGGCTTTAGTGTTTGGGATTTTGGCCACTGGTGCGGGCGCTCTGGCGTCCGGGTCAATTGTCGGCTGGGGTTCAATACGAGTCGGGGTGGAAGGTGTGCTCGTAAAGATTGCGGCAGGCGACTTTCACACCCTTGGTTTGAAATCCGACGGCTCCATCGTTGCGTGGGGGGATAACTCTTATGGCCAGTGCAACGTGCCTTCTCCGAACAGGGGTTTTGTGGCGATCGCGGGAGGCTACTATCACAGCCTTGGTCTGAAGTCCGATACTCCCACTTCTCTTTCGCCTAAGCTCAGTTCTCTTTCAGTAACCATCCAGCCCGCGGAAGCGATAGCAGAGGGTGCGCGCTGGCGCCGCGCAGGCACCACGACCTGGCACGAGAGCGGAGAAATGGAAACAGGCGTACCCGTTGGAGTGTATCTTGTAGAGTTCAAGGACCTGCCCGGCTGGTTCGAGCTCAGCCGGCTCGTGTATGTATCGCCGCTTGGGACCAACCAGTCGATTAAGGGATACAGACCTTACTTGATCGGCGAGGCGAAACGCGCGGGTGATGGTGTTGCTCTTCACATTGGCCCGGCGGTGGTGAGCGCGGTTTGGAATGACTTCTTCTACGCACAGGCGCCGGACAGGTCGAGTGGAATCCGGGTGGAGAAGGCTGGACACGGGCTAGACATCGGCAATCTCGTGGAGCTTTTCGGCCAGGTGCGCACGAACGCCGACGGCGAACGATATGTGGACTCGCCCAGCGTGACTGTTCTCGGGAGCGGGAACATAGCCCCTGTTGGTATGACTGCCTTCTCGCTGGGTGGTGGAGACTGGTACTACGACCCGGTCACCGGCGCGGGCCAGCGCGGAGTTGCCGGCGGAACTGGGCTGAACAACATTGGCCTGCTGGTGCGAATCTGGGGGCGAGTTGTTGACCGCGGGGAGTCCTGGTTCGCGATAGACGACGGTAGCGGGGTGAGCGTCAAGTGTCTGCTGCCGTCCGGCGTGACGCTCGATCCGAGCTGGACGTTTGTTGGTGTCACTGGGATCAGCTCGTGCGAAAAAGTCGATGGCGAACTCCACCGGCTCCTCAGAGTCCGACAGCAGACCGACATCACGCCGTTCTAGCAAAGAGCAGATTTAACCGCAGTGACGAACGTTGTCACGTTCCACATGGAAGCTCCGTACTATTGGGAGAACCAGATAAATCTCGACTTGAGGTGAGGATAGGCGATGGTAGCAAACAGTAGACATCCCAAATTTGTCGCCTCAGTCATAGGTATACTGTTCACTGTGGCAGCGCCATGCTGCCACAGTGAATCACCTCAGCCCTGGAGCGCCAAGGTTTGCTATACCCGTGTAGTGGCAACGAACAAGGCAGAGCCGGAGTACTATCTCAACCGTGACCTGTACATGCAGCAATTGCCTGGCGGACAACCCGTGCGACTCACGGACTGGGCTAAAGACCCATTGTTGGACAAAGGCATGTACGCGCCTCAATGGTCACCGGACGGCAACTACATTCTGTTCATGGGACATCTCAAGAGTCGGAAGCCCATTATGCCCCAGAACAACTGGCCGTCGTATCCTTGGATTATTGATGTGCGGACAAGGACTCTGAAATCGGTCGGTCAAGCCGAGAACAGATGGTATCTTAACGCGGCATGGCTTCCCAATCAGCGGGAGATTGTGGCGCGCGTAGTAGATGGCGAGAGGCCGCAGTTCGGCTACCGTGCCGATCTTCAAAGCGAAATCGTGATGTCGGGAGGCAAGACTCACCTTGTGTTGATCGACGTGGAGACAGGCAAAGAGAGAATCATCGGCAAGAACCTCAGCCCTGATTTGTTCTTTGTCTTGCCCGTCAATCGGAAGATCATTATCTATGATTGGGACTCCGATACACTCAGTCTGCTTGACTTGACTAGTGGTAGGAGCCGCACGTTGTGCAAATCGACACCTCTTGACGTGGCTGCAATATCGCCGGACGGAAGGAGATTTGCCTCCCACAACAAGGGTGTTCTGCGAATATGCGATATTCACACAGGCAAGAGTGAAGTGCTCTGGAATGCGCACGATTCTCACTCCATAGGACGCCGACTAATATGGAGCCGGGACGGTAAGCATCTCGTACTATGGCATGCGTCCGGCGATGTCGTGAGTGTTGATCCCCCTGTAGTTGATACTAGTTCATACGTGACCCTGGTAGACACGCTTACCGGCAAGTCACGCTTGTTAGTTGAGAATCCTAAAGCTACCCTTCTTGGTTGGACAAGCAACGGGATGAGCGTAGTCCTGCAACAAAACCAGAGCACCGATGGTACTTTCCCGAATGATGCGAAGACCGTGCTGACTGCGTATCCCATAGCGACTACCTCTGCTGAGCTGCCCTCCGTGGAGATAGTGGGCCATCTGGATGACATTAATATTGCGGAGTCGTAGCAACCGTCCTGAACAGGGCACAGAGGGCAATCAGTGGCTCGTGAAGGATGTGGCCGGTTCACGAGCCACTTTTCTTGTGAGTACGACCGGTCAGCTTTCGCGCTGTGACTTGATGTAGCGGATTGTCTCTTGCAGTTGGTTCAGCACGTGCTCCAGATCATTTCTCATTGCATTGCTTCCAATCTCCAGTCTCGGGATATATAATTCGGGCTGAGTCCTGCCCGCTCTGCAAGCTGTTCCTGAGTAATACCTATGGCTTGCGGGTTTCAAGGTTTTGGTGCGCGGGTTTCGGCCGTGAACAGCTATTTCGGAGTAGTCCGAAAGCTCATTTTGGGAAGGAAAGTTAAGCAGCGGTGCAGGATAGTTGCCGGCGAACTCCTAGCCGTGTGTTTGGTTCATAGAGGTAGAGATCTCGCTTAACGAGCTATTCCTTCGCGAGTCCACTTGTCAGACCGTTGGCGGTTGTTCAGCGGTGTTTTGCTCCAGCCAACGTCTGCCGGCATCGGTTATTTCCCATATCCCGCGGGGTGAGTGTTTTCGGAGCAGACCGTCCCGGATCATAGCAAGTCGCTCCCAGTGAGCTGCGTTCCGCCATCTAGTTGAACGTGGCTCGGAGGGGAGCGGCTCCAAGTCGGCCGGAGTCAAATCGTCTTTGACCATCTCGTAAACCCTGTCCAAAACCCTGCGAGTCTGAGCTGAGCCGCCCAGTTCAACAAGAGCCCTCAGAATGGGAACTCGAAACAATTTGTGGGAGGTTCGCGAGCTTCCTTCCCTGCGTGTCGACCTGCGCCTCCGAACAGACTTGCCTGTGCGGGTAGGTCTGCCGTTCGACCAAGTGTTCTGCAGCACGGTTACGTCGGAAATTAGTTTCTTTCTCCACTCTACCTCGGAAAGCATCTGCTTCGCTGCGTCCAAATCGTCGTTCTGCAGAGCCTCGTTGACGAGCCGCTTCATCTCTCCTATTGCCCGCTCCATCTCTGTCAGAAGTAAGTGAAACGCCGTTTCCACTCCCGTGTTGTCTATGTGGTTCACCCAGCTTCCCTCCTCGTTCCCGTCTGGTCGGCACACGCTTCCCCAACGCTTCAGTGGTTACTCCCTGTATCTATGTAAATCTCTATGTCGGCTTCTCTTAAAGGCTCCTCGACCGCGTTTCTCAACCACGTTGGGTCGAATCCCTCCGCACAGGAACTCATTACCTGAATCGTAACTTTCTCGTCATCTGACTTGTCGGCGAGGTTAGCCACCGCTGGAAAGGCCTTGTATACCTGGGCGCGGGTTGCCCTGAAACGAATGGATACTGTTCGACGGGGGACTGCACATACACACGGCCACTGCCCACATACCGGGCATTTCTGGTCCGGACAAACACATGGATACTGTCCGCACTTCGAACACACCTTGCCGCATACGCACGGACTCTGCCCACATACCGGACAAGCGTCCTTCCCGTCATCGTGTTTTGTCGGAATTGCTGAAGGCAGCATCAGAAACCCTGAATCCACGTCGATCTCATCCTCAGTAATCGGCCGACCTATGAACACATTCTCCGGGGGAACTTTATACTTGCCGTCATCTCCGAGTTGTGGCAAACTGCCGCTGTAGTGATAGTAGCCGAACAACTTCTCCTGCACGCCTTGCACAATCGCTCTTTTCAACACGTTTGCAGACTCCAACCGCGGCGGCTCGATTACTTCGTAGAAAGTGTCCACCACGCTTTTCACGGTCACCCCCAGCCTCGTGCGCTCTCCCTCCGAAGCTTCTCCAAGTTTCATTCGTTCGATAATTTTCCGAGGATGAATCGAGGAAAACAGTTTCGGTGTACCGACAGTCGTGAGAAGCTCGATGATCCGCCCATAGATATCGTTGCTCTGCAAGGGCCTACCGCCAACTTCCAACTTTTCCACCGCCAACGAACCGTTCTCCACCACAGGCAGCCAGACGGCATTGTAAAGCTGTCGCAGGGCGGACTCCTTTGCACTTTCCTCGGTAGCTTTGCGCTCTCTGAGCTGGTCCAATTGGCTCTTGGTGAGTCGGAACTCGTCTTTTTTCTTTTCCACTTTCTCCACTGCCATCAGGTAACGCACAGCTCTGCGCAGCGATTCGATATTCTTGTTGTCTGGCACCGCCAGCCCTATTCCGTTTCTATACCGCCTGGGCTTGTTGTCTCCACAGTTGGAGAAAAACATCAGAGCTTCCGATTCCTGATCTTTACTCTTTTTCGACGCAAACTCAAGGGGCAGGAAACCGATGATGAACCTGGGTTCCATATCAGGGAGGTCGGAAGAGCGCTTTGGCCAGACGAAAGCGTTGGGGTGACCGGCCAGCTTCCCATTGAGAATCTCCCGAATCCGCTCGTTGACCGCTTCTGGATCCCTTGTCACTTCTTGCTCAGCGTCTTCGATCAGCTTGGTGACATTCGGATCCTTCTTGAAACAATACCTCGCACCGTCGAAATGCAGGTATAGACACTCGTTTCTAAGATCTCCAAGCGCTGCCTTCGCCGTTACATAGTCCAGCTCAGGACTCAAACAAGCACGCAGAAGATCGACTTCGGTGATCCCCGGTGGCAGCATTTCTTCGGCGCCGTCAGCTTCTCGGCGAAGACCTCCGAACGAATACATGAATATAGCCGTCGCCAGCCGAAAGGCAGGTCGAACACTGTTGAGAGCAGGATCGTTTCGACTCAGCCTCTCATCTATGCGCTTCGCCCGAGCGTTCGGACCGGCTATGTCCGAAGCGATTACGGCGTCATATTCGTTCTGAAGGCCCAGCTCCTTCTGAATTTGCACGCGCACGTCACCGTCTTCCATCGGTACGTCCGCCGGTCCCAGCAACGCCTTCGCACTGCCGCTTTGCTTCGTTGCGCTTAGGCAAGCAGCCAAAAAACGCAGAGCTCCGCGGGTTCGCTGAAAAGCATCCACCGAAGCCCACCGCTCCTTCATCAGATCGATCAAATCCGGATGGAACGGATATGCGGCCACGATTCTGTCGCGCAGGAGAAGAGCTTTTTCTTCTACCTGCTGCCTTTCATATTCCGTCTGTGCGGCCTTGATGAGTTGGTTCTTATACTGTTGCGCGTAAGCCTCAGCCACTTCCATGGCTACATCCTTCGGTGGCTCGCTTGCCAAAAGCCTGCGCTTTAAGACTGGCAAGATCTCGTCGCCGCTGACCGGCTCCCTAAGTTGATCTACACGGTTTGCCAGCGTATCTATCTCCTGCAGCAGTGCTATGTTGCCCAAGGCTTCCCTCGAACTCTGCTGAAGCGAATATACCAACACTGCGTTGGTGCTGTTGGTGACCTCCACAGTCAAGCTCTGGAAGAAATCCTTCGTTTGACGCTGAAGAGTCGAGTCCAACGCCGGCACCGCTGCAGCACGCTCCATATACTTCAGCACTTCGTCCAACAGGATGAGCTTCGGAGTCCCGGACAAAAGCTCGCGGATGACATCACCTCCCGGAGCCACCAGCTTCTGGTCGTGATCCGCCACCAACCTATACTTTTCCTCGCCAAACTGCCAGGCGATCCAGCCCCACATGGTTCGAATCACTCTGCCGTCGTCCAGTGTGCGACCGCGGAGGGCATCGTATTTCTCCCCGTCGAAAACAGCCGTGTCTACACGTCCCGGGTCGTCCAACCCGGCTACTTCCGGCAGGATATCCAGAGCAGAACGGTTTCGAGCCGCGTGCAAGAGAGCAGCGAGGGTGTGCGATTTGCCACCACCGAACGGAGTGCGCAGCTTCAAAACGCGGTTGTAGCCCGGCTTGCCCGAAAGCGAAGCCAAAACCTCGTGAAGCAGCCGCCGCAGATCCGCCGTCAGATACGTCGCCCTGAAAAATGCATGCGGATCGCGATATACCACAGGAACGTTGGGATCGTTTTCAGCCACAGCGCCCAAGTCTATCGCAAAAGCGCTTTCGGTTAGCTTTCTTGCCTCTACGTCCGGGTGTAAACTTACGATATCGGTCCAGGGACGGAAGGTCTTCGCATTCATGTCGACTCAGCCTCCTATCTCGCCTCGAAAAGCGTGCCTTGCTGTTCCATCAGAGAACGCCAGTGCGCAAGCAGCTTGGCAAGCGCTTGTTGCTCGGACGCAGTTGTGCTCAACAAACGCCCAGCCTCAGACGATGTCGTTCCCGAGAGCGCGGAGCCGGAGAGCACCTGCGCAACCCGCCGCAGCCGCTCTCGGCTGGGCATCGCCTGGTCAAGAAACTCGCGCAGCTCCCGAGGCCGGTTTTCCATAAGCCAGAGAGTGCGATGGAGCACGTCTATGAGCGGCGCAGCGTCGCCGCCGTCGGGCAAACCCAACTTCTCGTTGTCTCCGCGCTCTCTGTAATCGAGCAGTCGGTAAGTGTCCTTTTTCTTCTCAACAAGTCGGCGGCTTCCTGTGGAAAGCCCCTTTGGTCCGTCAAGCTCCACCGGCTGGCTGTAGGTGAAGACAATCGCTTCACCCGCGTCGAGCGGGGCCGACCCGTAGGCATAGCGCCACAAGACGTAGAACCGAGTCGGGCCGTCTACCGCCCCAACCCCTCTTGAGTCCATGCCGAATATCTTTTCGAGGATCGTCTCCAGCACAACCCCTTCGACTTCCGCTAGGAACTTCTCCGCCGGCACCTCTTCGCCGTTTGAGTATTCGACCCGAGCAAAACGCGTGAACGCCCGCAATCCTGCACCCACGGCGGCTATCACCAGGTCCGCGCCTGTGACACCCATCTCCCAGAGCGAATCCACGCGTTCGCGCACTATCTGCTGCAGTTCGGGCTGCACTTCCTGTTCATAGGAGCCGGTATGGCCGTTTTCGCGCTTCCGTGCGACGATGAAGATGCTTGAAGCGAGGGCGGATGAATCCATCGCGACGAGCCTCGTGCCCATCTCGGTATCCAACGGCCATGCTTCAGTGACCGCGAAGCCCGCTTTGCGCAAGGCGTCTACCAGAGTGGCCCAGCCGAGCGTGGTCTTGTGCGCATATACGACAGTCAGGTTCCCGCCGGGCTTCAGCACACGATATGCTTCGGCAAAGGACTGCGCCATCATAGCTTCGTAATGCGCGCGGGATTCCTCCTTCCCGGTATGTCTCCAGGGTGCCATCACCGCTTCCGACTTCTTCGGCGTGAGCTCTGAGGCAAAGTGCTCCGGATATAGGTGCCCGATGGTGCGTTTGAGCCAGACATAGAAGAAGTCGGAAATCGAGCCGTACTGGATGTTGTCGTAGTATGGCGGGTCGGTGATTATGGCATCGAACAGCACAGGCTGTTGGCTTGTGGACACAGGCTGGCAGCCTGTTCCACTGGACCAGGGAAGTGCAGTGGCCGAGCCGCGCACAACGCGGGCGGGTTGCCCATCGAACTCCGTCGCGCCTTCAATAGCGTTTACCTGCAGGTCAATTAGTGACCACCAATCACCCACTGAGTCACCGAATGGACTTACTTCGCAAAAGTCCCACACCATCGGTAGCGCCTGGCGACCGAACGTTCCCTGCATCTTCTCTGCATTTGGATTCCAACGGCAGAGCGACGAAGAATCTTCCGCTTCCCGGTTTGTTGCGGTCGCCAAATACGTCGCCACCGCCTTGGCTCTCTCATCATCGGGTGACACAGGCAGCTTGCCTGTGCTGGAAGCTGCTGAAGGAGTGGAAACACCGGTAGGATCAGACAGGCTGGTAGGATCGGACAGGCTGGCAGCCTGTTCTACGATCCTCTTGTGCGCCTCCCGCACCGCTGCAGCGAAGGTGAGCAGGCAGAGCATCTGTCTGGGGGAAAACAAGTCCCTGAATAAAGCCATCCCATAGTTGGGGAGTTGGTCCGTTAGCTTCTCTGTCAAAGGCTCACTTGGTGCTGCTAATCCCGTTCGCTCGCACAGGTCTTCTATTCGCCGGCGAATGGCCGCGTTGTCGGGCAGGTATTCCGGGTAGTCGGTGGCAGATAGATAAATCTTCCCTTGCCTGCCCTGCCTAGTGCAGACGATGGCCATCATCTGCTGAGCCATGCGGCCCGCCTGTCCTTCCTGTTTCACGTACCCGCTGTCGGCCACCGTTCCGCAGAACGGGCATGTGGCGTTTCCGCCTTTTGAAAAAGCAGCCGGGTCGAACCCGAGCCCAGCTTCCGTGTCGGACTCGACCACCTCGAACCGCACCTGCTTCTCGCCCGGCGGGGCGATCATCTTGAGGGCCACGTATCGCTTCGACTTCTTGCGCAGCCACGTCTGCCGGACGAGCGGAACAGTTGCGCCGCAGGACGGGTTTTTGCAGCGCACTGTGCGTGTCCAGAGATAGGCGACAGGAGTCAACGTCGGCCGGGCTGCCAGCCCGGGATGCTCGTATAGCCATTTGTATTCCGTGGGCCGGGCTGCCAGCCCAGCCTTGCATGGGTTCTGCCTTATGTAATGCCACTTTTCCTCAAACGAGGCCGGATTGCGAACGATGTGGTCGAATCGCTCATCCTGCCACAATGTGCCGGCACGGCCCAATTGCCGGTTGATTTCATTGGCAGTGTAGCTCTTCGCCGTATGAATGATTTCAGAAAGCGACCACGGCGAGCCGTCTTCCTTTGGTAAGGGACTCAGAAGCACGTGCACGTGGTTGGGCATCACAACAGCCTGCCACAGATGGTAGCGGTGGTCATCCCAATACTTCAGGTTGTCCAGGACCAACGAACGTGCTTCCGGAGAAAGCTCAATTCCAGGCGCGGTTCGCCAGGTTATGAAGTAGCAGGCGCCATCGCCCTCCCAATGAGGAAGGTTTCTGCGGGTCTTGGCGATACCTGAGGCTACACCTGGAAACAAGGGCAGGCTGTCCTCAACAGGCTGGCAGCCTGTTCCACCCTGGCAGCCTGTTCCACCCTGGCAGCCTGTTCCACCTGTTCCACTCCAGAATTCCGGATCGGGTATCGGAGGGTAGAGGTCACCGATTTCCGCCTTCACCTTCTCCAGCACCCACTCGCCCCAATACCTTACTTCGTTGGCCAGCCCGCCCCAAGTGGGCTTTCCGTCCGGCCCCGGCGGGCCGGTCATTCCACGTGCGTTCGGGTCCGGTTTGCCATACTTCTGAGGATAGACCAGGGTGCAAAGCTCGATGATGTGGGCGACGGGGTTCAGGTCGAGCGCGTACGCCTCGCAGCCGAGCCGCAGTGCCTCAAGCGGTATAGCTCCACCACCGGCGAACATATCCAACACCTTGGGCGGCGGGTACTTGCCGGCACGGATGTCATCCGCAGTCACGGTCTTACCCAGCTCGCGACTGAGCCGTTCGGCGTGCGCTTCTAGAATATGCCTCCGTGCTTCCTCGATGTAGCGAGGGTTGCCCGGATACTTGCACAGCTCG
>JARYME010000071.1 GCA_029907315.1 Armatimonadota bacterium
GGCATGGGGCCGATGATGAAATCTCCCGGAGTTGCCAAAGGCGCCGCTACGGGCGCTTTTGTAACTGCCGGTTCCAGCGCAGGGAAAAGTGTTATAAGAAAATTCTTCACACATCCCTTGGTCCTTTTCGGTCTTGGCGTTGCGGCGGGCTATTACATACATAAGTACCGGAAGTCTATCATCTCGTCTGCTGAAGAAGAGCAAGAAGAAGATGCTCCGGTTCTATCTGCTGCTGCCCGGACTCTTGAGCTATTTGCTGGGAGTCTTGAACAGCTTCCTGAGCTTTCACCGTAAGTCTGTCAAGTCGCATTGCATTATCACCTCTTTGTAGTAAAAGTGGATTGCAAAATTAACAATGTTGCTTATAGACGCCTTGCGTCCATGAGCATCAACCCACTTATACCCACTTCGTGCAGCACTTACACTTCTTGAATGTCACTGTCTGCCCAGAATGCTGATATGGCGCAAAGGGTAAAGCTAGTGCAAATTATAACCTACTACGTGAGCGCATGCGTCTCGAAAAGCAGATTTTTCAACCCGTTATGTTCTTGCTAAGGCTGATTCAAGTGCTGGAGCCGCCGTGTCCTGGAACCAAAGAGCCTTATGGTTCCGTTCTTCAAGGAAGAGGGGCTTAGTTTGACGAAACAGTTACTATCGAATAGCTGAGAACTTCCATTCGGGTTGTTGGGCTGCGCCTCGGTTTAGCACACTAGCAGCGATCATGAAAACTATACGTGGCATTTCTGTGACCTCTGGAATAGCAATCGCCGTTGGAGCCGTGGTTGATTCGGCTCACGGATTGGGTCTTGTCTCGCCTAAGATTCTGGAGGAAGGCCTCAAGGCGCTGAAGACGATGCTGCCCGTGCAGGACTATCCAGAAGTTGTTGTCGTCTGCGATACTCTCACTATTGGCGCGTCCCTTCGCATACCTGGGATCAACGCAGCGGCCATTGTTGCAGAATCCGAATTGCGGCCCACGGGTATAGACATTAGCGTTCCGTGTGTTGTTGGTTTGCCCAACCTTCTCAGGTCGGTTGGGGAGGGTGATATCTTAATAGTAGACGGGGGCAAGGGTGTAGTCCACATCGATCCTGACGTCGAAACCATTGTTCGGTATCAGCATATGCAGGAACGACGCACCCCTGAAAGGGTTGTCTACGTCTCCTCAGAGCATTTGCCTGCCAAAACCGCAACTGGTGAAACTGTCTGCGTGTATGCCTTTGTTTACTCGAAGTCCGACCTGGAAGAAGCATTGAGTCAGGGCGCCGACGGAGTGATTGTGGACTCCTGTTATTGGGAATTGGGTAGCTACGACAATGTCACTGAAATCCTCCGCGCGGCCACAGGAAAGCCGATAGTGTTCATTGCGACCGGCGAAGTCGGTCCTGTTTTGCAGGCCGCCGCTCGCTATGCGGCTCCTGGCCAGGTTAGCATCGTGTTTTCTGTCGAGTATTACGAATGGGCTGTAGAACAGGCGAAATCGGCGCTTGAACTAGCGATAGCTGAGGCACTTGTCGAGGATTTGCCTTCGCCTAAGGTTCTACTGGGCGTTCACATGCCATGTACCAATCTCGATAGCGGGTTTGAAAGACAACCTGAAGCGGTGCTCATCGACCTGCGTCAAGCGTCTGATTTTGGGAACCACCGACTTCGAGATGTCAGATTGGAATTGGACTCGTTTGATGAGACCTGCCCAACCACCATCGCGGTAATTGGGTCGTTTGTCGACATGCTTCCAGGCATCTTTTACGCGGGTTTTCGCGCAGTTGCTGTGGAACCTCGCCTTGTTTCCACCGCAAAAACTGCTGTGCGAGAGATTGGTGTTGAATAAGCCGAATTCTAGTGAAAGGGTCCAACGATCCTGCACCGCGCATAGTGCAGAGAATCTTTGTAATATACCAACATTAGTGAGTCGGAGTGAGGAATGAAGTTTGTTGTTTGGAAAGCGTATCATCTTGAATCTGAGGATATCGTAAGCCGTTATTTGGCGAAAGTACAGGCGTTGGTTGCTGATCACCAGTTCGTGATATGTAGTGATGAAGAGTCTGCAAAGCGTGAAATTGTCGATGCGGATGTCGTTCTATGTTGGAAAATCACTCCCGAGTTATTTGCTCGCGCCCGCCGTCTAAAATGGATTCAGTTCGGTAGTGCCGGTATAGACCATACCGTATTCCCAGAGCTGCTGCAGAGTGATGTTATCCTTACTACCTTGGCAGGCATTCATAGGGTTGTTGTTGCTGAGCACGTATTTGCGCTTATGCTTGCGCTTGCCCGTCGTTTGAATCTAAGTTGCGTTCTCCAGATGGAGCATAAATACGAGCGGTCTGAGATTGCCGCCACGGCTGATGTTCTTGCAGGCAAAACCATAGGAATAATCGGTCTGGGACGAATAGGACTCAACATCGCTCGATTGGCGAAAGCTTTCGAGATGAGGGTAGTGGGCACGAAGAGGGTTCTCGAAGGCCGACTGGAGAACATTGACCGAATCTACAGAGCCAGCGAGTATAGAAAGGTGCTCCCGATCTCGGACTATTTGGTTCTAGCCGTTCCGCTTACGGATGAAACCCGCGCTCTTATCGGTCGTTCGGAAATCGAGGCTATGAAACCCGGGGCGTGCCTGATCAATGTGGCACGAGGGGCGATGGTGGACCACGATGCGCTGGCGGATGCGCTGCGGTCTGGGAAGCTTGCAGGTGCAGCACTAGACGTGTTTCCGGCAGAGCCTCTGCCGCCGGACAGCCCGTTGTGGGATCTGCCCAATACTATCATCACGCCTCACACTGCTGGTTCGCATCCCGGTTATGCCGACAGTGCGGCGGAGATATTCAGACAAAACCTAGAGGCGTTTCTAACTGGCGGACCTATGGTCAATGTCTACGACAAGCACCGGGGATACTAGCCAATGAGTTCGCTTCCAACAATTTGTGGTCCTAGAACAAAACCGGACAATCTGTGCGGGAGAGAACCGCTGATACTGCGACTTTTCGCAGCCGAAGGTCGTTATTTCTACGGGGATGTCTAGAAAAACAACTTGCGGTGCTTTGCCTCGGGTGGTATAATTAAAACGATCTCAATTCGTGGGGCTGTAGTTCAGTTGGGAGAACGCCACACTGGCAGTGTGGAAGTCAGGGGTTCGAGTCCCCTCAGCTCCACCATTTCGTTGCGTTGCCGGTGACGTTGGAGCGCCGCCCGTAGCGCATGTTCGGTTGTATTCGGAACAGTAGGTAATGGCGGGTAACTCATTGGCAAATCGACCCCCTCGTATCACATCGTCTACCCCGTCTCGTTCAGCGTTCACTCTCCGAACTCTGGCTGCCGTAATTGTAGTTTCTATAGTGTTGCTGGGCCCTGGTGACACTGCTTTAATGGCTGATAAGGCCAGGATGTCTATACCGGACGTTTTGGTCCTGGTCCTAAGTGCAGGCGGGCCCTTCGATCAGGTTTCGATAAACTACACCTCAGAGATCCCGAAGAGCAAGGCCCAGCAAGACGTCGATCAGTTGGCTAAGGAGACTTCCTGGCCTGTGCGAAACGTTAGGATAACGATCGCTGACACCTCCACGCCTGGTTCCAGGCCCAGCACAAGTTCTGTCTTCGAGGTTCCTCGTCTAGTAAATACCCGGGACGGAACATTGATTCTAGAGCCTTTCATATCCGTGCTTAGACGGTTTTCCTCTATTGAGGTCGACTACTTGATTACGACGCCGTTCGAGTTTCGCGGGTTGGAGGACTTCGAGAGTAAATGGGTTAAAGTAAACTTGACACGCAGCGGCAACGCATATCGCTATAGAGTTCACGTCAAGAACGCTGATTTTCAGCAGCTTAATCTGCCCTTGACGGAAGTCAGCAATGAGACTGCTGATCAGGGGCGAAGATCTCCTTCTGCTGTGCGCGTCGTCATCATCGTGTTGATAGCACTTGTGGTGGCACTGACGGCTTACTATGTCGTATCTCGGTTTCAGAGGAGATAGGAGGCTAGCGCATGGACCTTAGAGAAATGGCACAAAAGGCAGCATCAGTGCGCGCGTCGGACATATTCCTCAAGGCCGGTTCTCCACCAATGATGAGAGTTCACGGAAGAATAACCAACCTTGGGGACTATCCGCCTCTGACTCCTGAGGACACCCAAAACCTTGCATACAGCGTGATGACGCCGGAGCAGATCGGCCGATTCGAGCGAAGACACGAGCTTGACCTTGCTTTTACGCTCGAAGGAGTAGCGAGATTCAGGGCGAACATCTACCAGCAGCGCGGGACTATTGGAATGGTTCTGCGCATCATACCTCTGGAGATCTACACTCTCGAAGAACTAGCTATGCCACCTGCGGTTGCAGATCTCGCCAAGCAGAGGCAGGGGCTCGTATTGGTGACGGGTCCCACGGGGTGTGGTAAGTCAACCACTTTGGCGGCTATGATCGACCTTATAAATACCCATCGCCGCTGCAACATCGTTACAATCGAGGATCCCATCGAATTTGTTCATCAGGACAAGAAGGCCATCGTCAACCAACGCGAAATCGGGATCGACACGGATTCGTTCACAGATGCCCTGAAGTATGTTGTTCGGCAGAGCCCCGATGTCATCCTCATAGGTGAAATGCGCGACGTAGAGACTATGAATGTCGCGCTTGCCGCTGCAGAGACGGGTCACTTGGTGTTCTCAACTGTGCATACCTGCAGTGCGGCAGAAACTCTCGACCGAATAATGAACATGTTCCCGCCCCACGACAAGCCAATGGTTTGTACGCGGCTTGCAATCTCGCTTAGAGGTGTAATATCGCAGAAGCTCATACCCCGCATAGACAAACCTGGTCGAATTGCAGCTGTAGAAGTTATGATAGTCACGCCGACTATTGCAAAGCTGCTCGAGGAAGGTCGCTCTGGTCAGATTTATCAAGCGATAGCTGAAGGCGGTTTCTGGGGCATGCAAACTATGAATCAATGCTTAGACCGCTATGTCAAGGCCGGTATAATATCCGAAGAAGAAGCCCTGGCTAATGCAGGAAACGTTACTGAATTGAAGCAGATGCTCAGGAGGCAGTGAGGTGGTAAGGTTTGTCTGTCACACTGGATGATTTGTTAAAAGACTTGTGTTCTAGAGAGGGGTCCGATCTTCACCTCAAATATGGTGAACCACCAGTCTTCCGTGTGCACGGCAAATTGATGCGCACAAACTACCCCGTTGTCGAGAGAGTAGAAGACTACATCTACCCAATCCTCAACGACGCTCAACGCGCGCGCTTCGAAAAGATTATGGAGCTCGACCTTTCCTACGAAATAAAAGGCGTCGCCAGGTTTCGTGTGAACTGTTTTCGCCAGCGGGGCAAGATGGGCGCGGTTCTTAGAGCGATCCCGGTGAAGATCAAAACGATCGACGAATTGATGCTCCCACCAGTAACCAAAGAGATTTGTATGCGGCCAAGAGGCTTAGTACTGGTTACTGGTCCTACAGGTTCCGGTAAGTCTACAACATTGGCAGCAATGATTGACCATATAAACAGGAACCGCCGCTGCCATATAATGACTATTGAGGACCCCATCGAGTTTGTCCACGAGGACAAACTGAGCGAGATAAACCAGCGCGAGCTCGAGATTGACACCCACTCGTTTGCAGCCGCTCTCAAGCACGTTATGAGGCAAAACCCCGATGTCATCTTGGTCGGCGAGATGAGAGACCTTGAGACAATATCCCTCGCGATCACCGCAGCCGAAACCGGTCACCTTGTTTTCGCTACACTGCATACGACTGATGCACCACAAACCATCGACCGAATAATCGATGTATTTCCTCCGGAGCAGCAAAACCAGATTCGTATGCAGCTTTCGGTCACCATTCAGGCGATCATATCTCAGACGCTCCTACCTCGTAAGGATATCGAGGGTAGAATCGCAGCGTTCGAAGTGATGATCGCAACGCCCGCCATTCGCACTCTGATCAGAGAAGGAAAGACCCATCAAATATACTCAGACATACAAGCAGGTGCTGAGCACGGTATGATATCTTTGGACCAGTATTTAATCGAGCTGCTGCGTAAAGGCTACATCGCCTACGAAGATGCTGTTGTAAAATCATCAAATCCGCGGGATTTCGAACAGCTTGCTGCACGCATGCTGCAAAAAGTTCCGGGGGTGCGCAGATGAGCCGAGTAACTGTAGATGATCTTCTAAGACTTACTGTCGAGCGTGATGGGTCAGACCTGCACCTCAAAGCGGATAGTCATCCCCTGATAAGAATCTATGGTGATCTAACGCCGGTCGAGGAAATCCCGCCTCTGACCGCTGATGAGGTTCGGGATCTCGCCTACAGCATACTTACAGACGCTCAGAGAGCACGCTTCGAAGAGGAATGGGAGCTGGACTTGGCATATGCTATCGAGGGACTCGCTCGCTTCCGAGTCAACCTATTTGTCCAGCGCGGGCGTGTAGGAGTTGTCTTTAGGGTTATCCCGATACGTATCAGAACGATGGAGGAGTTGATGCTCCCCCCAGTTTGCAAATACTTTGCGGAGCGGCCCAGAGGGTTAGTTTTGGTGACTGGACCAGCCGGGTCAGGCAAGTCCACGACTCAGGCAGCTATGATCGACTACATCAACAAGAACATCCCGTGTCATATCGTTACCGTCGAAGACCCGGTGGAGTTCATTCACGAGGATATCAAGTGCATCATAAACCAGAGAGAGCTCGACACTGATACGCTTTCATTCGCAAATGCTCTTAAGTATGTGTTGCGGCAGGATCCAGATGTGATCCTCGTCGGGGAAATGCGAGACTTGGAAACAATCCACTTGGCTATTACTGCTGCGGAAACCGGCCATTTGGTTTTCGGCACTTTGCACACGCCGGATGCCGTTCAGACTATTGATCGAGTCATTGACGTGTTCCCTATGTATCAGCAGCAGCAGGTGCGCATGCAACTGGCAGTCAACTTGGTTGGTGTCATATCGCAGACACTGGTAAAGAGACGAGACGGCAAGGGACGAGTGGCAGCCTTTGAGACTTTGGTCGCTATACCTTCCATTCGAAACCTAATCCGTGAATCCAAAACATACCAGATCGGCTCAATGATTCAGACAGGTTCAAAGCACGGCATGATGACTCTGGATCAGTACCTCGCGATGCTTGTGCGTAAGGGCATAGTTGATCGCCGAGAGGCAGAGATGAAATGTCAGAATGTGAAGGAATTCAATGCCCTTCTTGAAGAAGCCACTCCTACTGCGAGGTAGATTTCGCAGATTTGGCGATCGCGTAGTTGTAGAACTCGTCTGACGCCCACATCTGCCACTCGGGTTCAACCCCTAGAGAGCGAACGTCGCCGTAGTATCCGCAGATGAATCCGCCTCCGCGAGATCCCAGCTTATCGATGAGTTCACGAGCGCAGGCACGTATGTGTTGCTCGTCACCTGTAGGTAGGTCTCGCTGGATGTCGACAGGCGACCATATTGCGGTTTTGCCGTGACAAGTTTCTGCCAAGAAGTCGAGTCCTGATAGCTTTGGCTGATCAAGCTGCAGAACTTTTATTCCAATGTCCACAAGCGAAGGTATGATTTCTTTGATATATCCGCACGAGTGCATCCACACGTCTAATCCCAGCGATTTAGCATGGGATACCAATTCTCGGAACCCCCATTCGAACATCTCGTGCCAGGTCTTAGGCGATACCAACAGGCGTTCCTGGGTTCCCCAGTCTTCAGCGAACATCACCCCATCTGCACCAATGTTCGCCCACAAATCCATACATCGCTTCAACAAGTCAACTATTTTGCGCTGGAGAGTATTAACCTCTTCCGGATAGAGAAGGACGTCCGCCAGAAAGACTTCTATCTTGCGCATGTAGCGCATTATAGCAAAAGGAAAACCAGGCAGGTGACCCAGGTGATACTTGTCTGGATTCTCAGCAAATTGCTGTTTGGGCTTTTCGTACCGGACCGGCAGGTCAAGGCGCGGCATCTGATAAGTTTTGATTTCGGACCAGTCCTTTATAACCCCCTCGATAACTTCCCCGCGTGTCGTGTTAGGAAAAGCTTTCCACACGTTGTGCCATTCATCTTCCCATTGTCTGAACTCCGTGAAATTCCACGTGCGCCAAGGTTTCCAGTCCGGATCAGGTGATATGCCGCAGCTACAGATATCATTGGGATAGGGTGGGGGCAGCGTCATCGGACACCTGTCGGGGTTTTCGTAGTTTATGCAGCGCAAGATTCGTTCGCGCGACGTCATGACGTCAGCCTCCACTATGATACTCGAGAAAATGATACGATCTCGTTGTGTTGTTTACCTGCTTCTTACTCGCAGGAAAACTTCCACCGGGCGGCTAAAGACTCTTCGAATATGCATTTCTCGGAGGGGACTATGACTTGGAGTGTTCGAATACGCCTTAGCGCTATGATGTTCCTGCAGTACGCAATATGGGGGGCTTGGGCACCAGTCTTGTGGCCCTACTTAGTAAATCCGCGCCCCGAGGGCTTGGGTATGAGCAACCCACAAGCAGCCTTCATATTCGGACTATTATACCTAGCCTGTATACTGGCACCGTTTACAGGCGGCCAGATAGCGGACCGATGGGTTCCGACACAATGGTTTTTGGGCGTAGTCCATCTGCTCGGCGGTGTTTTTCTCCTGTTTGCGTCAAAAGCACAAGATTTTCCTGGAATGGCGTGGATGATGGGTATATATTCTTTGCTGTACGCTCCGACCTTGGCTCTTACGAATTCCCTCGGGTTTCACCACATCAAGGACGAGAAGCTTTTTGGAACAATACGCGTTTTCGGCACAATCGGCTGGATAGTGGCCGGATGGATCTTAACGCTGTGGCGCAACATAGGCACTCCGCCCAATACGTCTGATTGTCTGATGCTCGCTGGGATACTAAGCGTGGTAATGGGTGTTTTTTGCTTCTTCTTACCTCATACTCCTCCGGCGAAAGAGGAGGCTGCCGACCCGCTGGCATTTCGCGAGGCTTTTGTTCTGCTCAAGAACAGGAATTTTCTCGTGTTCATGATTATCGCCTTCGTTGTTACCACTGAACTTCAGTTCTACTATCTGCCGACCGCCGACTTTCTGAATAAGGCGCTGGGTATAGCGAAGGAAAACGTACCTCTCACGATGACGACGGCGCAGATAGCAGAGATAATCGCGATGGCCTTTCTTTTGAGGTGGGCTCTTCGCACTTGGGGAATTAGAAAAACTCTTGCCGTGGGTGTAATCGCCTGGCCTCTGCGCTATGTCGTCTTCGCACTGGGTCCCGTTGGTCCAGTTGAGATAATGCGACCGCTGGTGGTGGCTTCCCTTGCCCTCCACGGACTTGGCTATACGTTCTTCTTCGTGGTGAGCCAAATATACGTCGATATGGTTGCGCCCAAAGACATTCGCGCGTCCGCGCAGAGTTTGTTGACCCTAGTGACTTTGGGCATCGGTAACTGGTTGGGTACTCAGTTCACGGGATGGATCATGAACGTTTTCAACCCTGCGAACAACGTACAGGCTTGGACCAAAGTCTTCCTGGTCCCATGTGCGCTGACAGTGGCTTGCGCGCTGGCATTTTTGCTCCTCTTTAAAGACCCAGAGAAGGAAAGTCAGAGGGAGCAACCAACCGAACCAGTCGCTGTGTAGTAGTCTTCATTCTCGGGGACCGCGCGTGATGACGGTCCCCTTAACCATTTTTCCTGGGTTCCTATCTTACGGTTACCTGGCGAGCTCAGGCCAGTACTTTAGAATCAGGTCTCGAGTCTTTTTTACTCCCTCGATCTGATCCTCCGGGCCCTCATACTCAATCGAGACCGCATATTTGTAGTTAGCGTTTTTGAGGATTTGAAGTAGGCGCTTGTAGTCCTTGTTTGTGTCTTCTCCCTGGTCATTGAATGTGTGCGTCTTGGCGTGAACGTGGTATGCGTATGGTGCCAGTTTCTCGCACTCCGAGTAGCGGATTTCATCGGGCCAGTTGCCAAAATCCAAGCATGCGCCTACCCATTCAGGATCAGTCGACTTGATAATTTTGAGAATAGTGTCCGCCTTTTTGCTGACCCCGCCGTGGTTTTCTATAGTCATCTTTACGTTCAGTTCTTTTGCCAGTGGAAGCAGCCTCTTGAATGCGGCAATTACTCGCTCAGCTCCTACTGTGTCGTCTTTAGCCTCGTCACCTAGTCCGCCCAGGTTTAGCCTGACGATCGGCGCACCCAGGTAAGCAGCGGCGCGTATCTTGGTCTCGTTTACAGCAATCTGCTGATTCCAAGCTTGTTCATCCAGCGTTGCCAAGTTTCCCTCGCAGATGAGTCCTGTGATCTTCACGCCTGCCCTGGCACATGCCTGTTTGATCTGATCCAGATAGGGTGCATCATACGATTTCATCCAGATGTCGTTGAAAGTAACCCCAGGAATGCCTAGTTCTTTGAGTTTCGCAGGAATTGTCAGGTAGTCCAACTTTCCTTCGTTTAGGTAGGTGCGAAGACTGTACGTATCGCAGGAAAGCATAGGCTTTCTCCTCCCCGCTTCTTTTCCGTTTGACTGAGTGCTGAGCATAACGAGCGTTGCAATGCCTAGCGCAACAAAGTTCATTTCACTCCTCCAATCCAAACGATCACGAACTCAGAAGGCGCTATCCGGAAATCTTCGACCACACATAGTTAGCAGCAGCTACTATCATCACGGCTATCGCGCCGCACATCGGCACCAAAGCCAAACGACCTCCTGGAAACGGCGCCGCTTGCGGTTTGGAGATGTCTTTGGTAAAAAGCGCAACGAAACCAATGTAAGCTATCGGCAGCAGCGTCAGACACGCTGCAGACGTAACAACGGGTAACCAAACTGGTAGTGGATACGCAACTCCAAGTGCTCCTACAGCTGGAATCAACGTACCGAATCGCCAGACTAGGCCGTACTGCTCCTTTCCAGTCATTTCGCTGACAATAAAGCCGCTGGTAAGCATATGCAGCGTTATAGTGCTCAGTGGCATTGCTAGTAATCCGAGAAGAAAAAGTAGAGGGCCAACCTTCGATCCGAACACAGGAGTGAACACGTGTGCAAGCTGAGCGACTTTGCCGCGGTCTATTTCCGTGCCGTACAGCGTGGCAGCTGACGCAATTGTAAGGGCGCCGGTTGCTATGACAAATGGGAAAAACATACCAAGAGCCAAATCCTTCAGAGCAAGATGCACATCCTCAGATTTCCATCCTTTGGATCTGACCGAGTAAGGGTAGAGGAATGTCATGTTTATGCCGACGGCTGCACCAAGAAGGCCGTAGACGAATAGTCGACCTTCCTGTGATCTCGGCACGTAGAAGCCAACCACGCCTTGCCCCACAGCCTTCCAGTCGATAGGTAGCCTTATCATTAGGACTAGAAGACACACTACTGTTGTCCACACCAGAAGTTTGAGTACGGATTCGTATACCAGGAGTCCTGTTCCGCGCCGGTATTGCCAGGTAAGAAAAATGGAACAAATCAAAACTATTCCGGCAACCAAAGCTCGCGAAGCAGTGGATACTTCAAACCCTACTAGCTCTCGCGATATCGCGTAAACCATCGCATACTGCGGAAAATGCCATATAACTGAGGCAAGTAGCGAGCCAATTCCCCACGCGTACGCCAAGAGCGGTGTAAGCTCCTTCTTGAATCGTTCAAACGGAGATTTTTCGCTCGACAGGGCAGAGTATGCAGCGCCTGAAAGTACCGTCACACCGATAAGCATTGCGAGCGGATTTACCCACAGCAGTTTATAACCGTATTGATTTCCTGCCAGAATCGAGGTTACGGCAGTGCCGGAACCCAGCGTGTAGGCAGACAACAGCCATCCGGGACCACTCGTCCTTGCGCGTTCTGCTATCCTTCCAATGAATCCCGACGGCTTGCTCATCTGCAAAGCTTCCCTCCAACATCCAGCCTTACCTTGTACACGCTGGTCCTGGCAGTAATGTACAGTGTCTTACCATCTTCATCTCCCCAAGCAAGGTTCGCAGGCACCTCAGGAGTTTTGATTAGATCGATCAATTTGCCTGTGGTGTCGAAGACCCAAACGCCGCCAGGACCGGCCACGTAAAGATTGCCTTTCACGTCTACCTTCATTCCGTCGGGGCCCCCGGGCCCGCTCGTCTTTGCGAAAACTCGGCCATTGATCAGTTTGCCTTCGGAGGTTACATCGAAAACTCGAATATGTGCCAACTCAGACGAATCCGCTACGTACAAGAGTTTCTCGTCCGGCGAAAAACATAGGCCGTTAGGCATTTTGAAATCGCCGACGAGGAGCTCAAGCTGCCCGTCCGGTCGAATTCGGTACACTCCTTGAAATCCCAGCTCCTGCTGTTCTTTTTTGATACCGTACGTGGGGTCGGTGAAATACACAGAGCCATCCGACTTGACCACTACGTCGTTGGGGCTGTTAAGACGCTTGCCTTGGTACCGGTCGGCAAGAACAACCACGCTACCGTCTTTCTCTGTGCGCGTTACTCTTCTGTTCGAATGCTCACATGCGATCAGACGCCCCTGTTTGTCGAAAGTCAAACCGTTCGAATTCCCGCTTGGTTCTCGGTAGACTTTCAATCTGCTCCCATTTACCAGTTCGTATATTCGGTTAGCTGGGATATCGCTGAACAGCAAAGTATTCCAAGGAGTCCACACTGGTCCCTCAGTGAACTGGAGGTTTCCCACGACCTTTTCAACACTGTGTTCATCGGCCATAACGAACGTTCCCCCAAGTAAGCAAATGCCGACCAACGCACATGCCGTTCCGAAGCGTGCTTTCATCTGCCGCCTCCCGTCTACCAAATAATTCGGCTATGCGGGCACGATTTTCCGTTCATCAGACAGATACCTCATCTTTCGCCCTGTCAAAAGTGCCTGGTAACCCATTATGCAGGCGACCGAGTGGTTGTAGCCCAGCTCTATCGGAGCGTTTGGCGTACAACCAGTTCGTATACACTCAAGCCAGTTGGCCATATGACTTTCGCTCTTCTCCGGTTGTACGACCACCGGTTCCTTGAGAGCCTCAGGTCCCCCACCAGAACCTGTAAAGGTCCAGGTGGACTCAGAGAACGTACCGCGTGTGCCATATGCCCGCAACCCAGATTCTGCTGAGTTGCCGAGTCCGCTGAGGTATCGACAGATAAACCCCTTTGGAAACTCGTAGAGTACATAGACAGTGTCTTCGTGCTCTCGGCCGTCACGCCATACATAGTTTCCTCCGAGGGCGACGGCACACTTCGGCAATGGGTCATCCATGATCCAGCAGACAACGTCAATATAATGGCTTCCAAGAAGACCAATAACGCCGAGGCTGTAGTCGCGGTAGAGCTGCCAGCGTCTATAACGACTGGGGTCAAACGGTCGATACGGTTTGTCCATCAGAAATCGCTTCCAGTCAACGTCTTCTTCTTTAAGATCTGAAAAGCCCCTGTTCCAGCGAGGTCCGCTGTCATTCCAAGCTATTTCGATCCTGCTGATGGTACCCAGTATCCCTGACTGCACCATTTTCGCGGCGGCTCGCCATTTGCCTTCGGAACGCCTCTGAGTGCCAATCTGCACCACACAATTACTCTTTTGCGCTGTTTCCAAAACGAGGATTGCATCAGAAAGCTCAGTCGCCATCGGTTTTTCGCAGTAGGCGTGCTTGCCTGCATTCAGCGCATCAGTCAGTATCCTACAGTGGGAAAAATCCGGGGTTGCAATCACTACGGCGTCTATACTTTCTAAAGACAAGAGGTCTTGATAGTTGGAGAACACTGCACAGTCACTGCCGAAAGCTTCGCGAACCTTCGCCGCAGATTGCTCTCTGGCGACTCGCCACGTGTCGCACACGGCGGCCACCTGCACATTGTGCGACTTTGCCAACCTTGCTATTTCTGACAAGTGGTAACCGCCTCGGTTTCCAGTACCGATTATCCCTATTCGAAGGCGGTCGTTGGCACCGACAGCTGTCGCAGTGCTCAGCTTCGCGCCTGTTAAGGCCACTGCTCCTGCTACCGATTTTGCTATAAACTCTCGTCGGCTCAACTTGCTTTTTGACACGCGTGTCATCCACTTTCATTGTAGGCGTTGAATATGCGGAAGAGCGTAACGTCATCAACTTTGTTTTTGTGTACGAGCAATCGATACCTAAGTGTCAAAGGCTTGCCAACCTCTATGGTGTATCCGTCAGGCAGAGTAGATCCCAACGCCGGGTTTAGCAGCCCATAGAAGCGCAGAGTCCATCCAGTGGGGAAGTGCGGATTTTGACGGTTCTCAAATACCGCAATACCATCCCACACATCATCGTCACGAAAACGGCCCGAAAGGTCAGCCCAAGCAACGCGATAACGATCGACGTCTTTTTGGACCGGTCCTTTGGAAGTCAGGATCGTAGTTTCCTTACGCGGGCCAAACCGCAGTGTAAATCCGCCATAACCTGTGTCCGACACCTTCAAGTTTACCGGGGTGTCGACCGCTGACAAAGTAATCTGAACATCGATAAATCGACCAACCGTCTCCAGAGGGTGGACCGTTATCATTACTGTCTCTCTTATGATTTCTCGCTGAGTTGCATCTTCCTGCCAGACGTTTTTTACCGTCAAGACCGCTCTGCCGTCTGACGTTATTGAAGTCGTGTGGCTTCGATAGTGCTGGTGAATGTCCACGAGAGACCATAGATTTCTTGTGACCCCATCGAAGGTAACCTTCGACCACATCCAACTGAGCCCTCTGTGGTGGTAATGGTCTTTTGGACCATCATCAGTCAGTGGCACTCCGTCCAAAGAGTATATGGGATGCACGTATGTGCTGCGCCGCATTTTTTCAGGTGCTCCTTCTGGGAGTATCTCGCCGCGTACGTAGCGCAGCACTGGCTTTTGACCGTCAAAGACCGTTATGAAGTCGGCATCTTCCGAAAATCTCAACGATGCACCGCAGGGCAAACTATCCGTTGCAAGCAGCCACGCGGTGGATAGTGCGACGAGAATTACCGCCCTCATACCATGTACACCTCGCGCGGGATTGTAATCCTCTGCATCTTGTCCATGGCTTCGTTAGCCTTGATAGCTGCAACGCAAGCCCCCAGCGCTGTTTTCCCTGTGCTAAGGGGTTGGCCGCCTTCCCGCACGCATCGGAAGAAATCTTCGAGCTCGAGTACTACGGCATCTTTTGTTCCCTTCTGCGCTGAGCCTACTCTTTCTCCCTCGCCTCGCTGTTCTTGCAAGCGCGTGGTCTTAGACGCATCCAGTACTATCGCTTCCTTGCCTTGAACCTTCTCCTTGTGCGCCATATCTTGCCAGACGAGCTGTTCGGCTTTAGGCTCGCGAAACAGCAGGGCTTTGCCTATCTGGAGAACCATTGTGCCCTTGTCGCCCATTATCTGCTCATAACATCCATCGTATTGGTTGGAGGTAATGGACTGATAGATGAACTTGACGCCGCTTGGGTACTCGAATATACACTGCACGTTGTCGTATACCTCTCGACCATCCTTCCAATAATCGATACCACCGACTCCGACCACCGCGCTGGGTGTCTCCTCGAGCATCCAGTTGACCACATCTATCTGGTGACTTCCAAGTTCTGCCATTAGGCCCTGTGAGCAGCGTCTGTAAAGTCGCCAGTTTATCAGCTCATCAAGCTTTGGGTCCGGACAGGGTCTACGCCAACTTGCGTTTCGATTCCAGTGCGCCCGAACGTGGGTAATGCGACCCAGTATCCCGTCCTTTATGAGTTTGTAAGCATGCTGATAATCCGGGTCGTAACGTCTCTGGTGTCCTATCTGCAACACTAAACCAGTCTGACGTGCTGCGCGGATCATGCGCTTTGCGTCCTCTATTGAATAGGCCATCATCTTCTCGCAGAATACGTGTTTCCCTGAACGCAGCGCATCAATCGTCATTGGTGCATGCAGATACAATGGCGTTGCTATGAGAACAGCATCTATGTCTTGCCGTCCCAAGACCTGCTGATAGTCTTTGTACCCCTTGGCGTCCTTTGCTATGGAGAGTCCTTTAGCTAGGTTGTTTTCTTGGATGTCGCAGCACGCGACAAACCGTACACCGGGTAGCTTGACGGCTCTCTCCAACAAAAAGCAGCCTTGGTTTCCTGTTCCGATGATTGCAGCGGTGATAGTGTCGTTTTTGCTGAAGGTTTTGCCGACTGCCTCGGTAAACACTCCGACAGAAGCAAGGCTTGCCAAAGCTGCAGCCGACCCCGCTAAGAATTCGCGGCGAGTGACGTCGTTACTTTGCTGCTCGGGGTTTTTCTGGGCCATTGGCTATCCTCCCAAGTGACAGAATGTGTATTCTCCCATCTCGTGCTCTTCAACCAGTATAGCTTCGACCCCTTCGTGCGACCGACAATACTTTTCGGCAAGCGCTTTTCCGCCCAAGTAGAAAGCCGTTGAAAGTGCATCGGCGACAGCAGGGTCTGCCGCTAAGACGGACGCGGAGACTAAGTCGGTTCGAGCCGGCTTTCCGGTTGAAGGGTCGATTATGTGTTCATAGAGCTCTACGACGTTCAGATCTCGCTGACGAAGGCCACCCGATGTTGAAAGCGCTTGTTCCTCCAGTTCCACAGTTGTTAGCCGGTCATTTGTGTAACGAGGGTGGCGTATTCCTACTCGCCAGGGGCGCCCATCCGGCCGGCGGCCGAGAGTGTAGACGGTGCTGTTTCCACTCGAAATAAGCCCGCTTGAGATGCCATACTGGCTGAGGATCTGGGCTGCTTTCCGGACGGCGTAACCTTTGCCTATGGCCCCGAGGTTTATCAGGAGTCCTTCGCGAGCGAATCGCACGGAGTTGTTCGCCGGGTTCAGTTTTATGAAGCCGGATCCGGTTTTTTCAGCAGCTTGCTTCACTGCAGTAAGGTCCGGTTCGGATCTGAGTCTTTCCGCTGACCTCCACAAGTTCACTGTTGCTCCGACAGTAACGTCAAAGGCTCCACCGGTTTCTTCGTGAACCTGTTTTGCCAGCTGCAGCACCTCGAACAGCTCCGGCGACACTATTACATCGCGAGCATATCCCCAAGTGTTCAGGTAAGACACCTCGCTCGCGGGATCAAAGCAGTTCAGCTTCTTTTCAAGTCGACTTATCTCATCCAGAGCAAGTTCCGCAACTTGACGTGCATAGTACTCGTCCGGGTGCCAGATAAGCATCCGAAACTCGCAAGCCATCGCCTCGAATGCGATGTCCAGCATTTTATGGAGTTTTGCCTGGTGCATCATTCTTCTTGGCTGTTATGCCAGTGTGCGTCCCGTCGTCGTGCTTACTAGTTGACCGTGCTTAACACCGCGCATGCTTATCAGCGCATCGGCTATGGATCTTAGAACAACACTGCTGCCTTTTGCGATTACGACTTCCAAGCAGTTGTGTTCGTCCAGATGCACGTGTGTGCTGCATATGATCGCCGCGTGGAATTTGTGCTGTATGTCAGTCAAGGCCTCTGCGAGCTCATAGTGGTGGTGGTCGTATACAACGGTGATCGTACCTACTACCTCTGCATTAGGGTCTTGCCATTCTTGCCTAACCAATTCCTGTCTTATCAAGTCTCGGATTGCCTCAGAGCGGGTCTTGTAGCCGCGGGCTTCAATCATTGAATCAAAGCGTGAGAGCAGTTCCGCTTCCATAGAGACGCCGAATCGCTCTACTGTACTCATTCGCAGTGCCTCCGCTGCCGATTATGCGCTCATCGTAACATTGGCCGATTGCCACGTCAAGCGAGATCGCCGCTTAATGGTGTTGTGCACATCATTCCATTACGGTCGCCAGTGGGTATAATGATGTTGAAACAAAGGAGTTACTCAGGGTATTGACAGGCTCTGGGGTGACCAATATAATTTTAATGGATACTAATCGAGAAGCCGACGTAGCTCAATTGGTAGAGCAGGGGTTTTGTAAACCTCAGGTTGCGGGTTCGAGTCCCATCGTCGGCTCCAAGAGTTGATGTCGGAGCAGTCCGGGAGGGTAGCCCGGGCTGCTCCACGTGGGGAGATGCCCGAGTGGTTAAAGGGGGCAGACTGTAAATCTGTTGCCGTATGGCTACGTTGGTTCGAATCCAACTCTCCCCACCATTTCCCGGGCTGATGGTCCGGGGGAAGTTCCCCCGGACCGTTAGTTTAGTCACATGCCCACGTGGCGCAGGGGTAGCGCACCTCTTTGGTAAAGAGGAGGTCACGGGTCCGAATCCCGTCGTGGGCTCCACCCTTCGGACTTTCCCGTAGCCGCAAGTGTGCCTTCTGCAATTGGCACAATCGAAGCTTCAATTGCGGTAGGGGTTCAAATATGGCAGCAAAGCTGGTATACTATGCTGTCCCTAAACACTCTAACGTTTATTATTGAATTGAAAGTGTCGATTTTAGGAGGCGACTAGTAGGATGTCGAAGCAGCGTTTTGAGCGGACGAAGCCGCACGTAAACATTGGGACGATAGGTC
>JARYME010000072.1 GCA_029907315.1 Armatimonadota bacterium
AAGCCGGCAAACACGTATTCGTCGAGAAGCCGATGGCGACGACGGTCGAAGCAGCCAAGCGAATCCTGGAAGCTGAGCGCGCAGGCGGAGCGCGGCTGATGGTCGCTTATATGAAACGCTACGACTCAGGAAACATCATTGCCAGGGACACCATTCGTGAATTCCGCAAGTCAGGCGAGCTGGGCAGAATCACTTACATTCGCACTCACGGCTTCTGTGGTGACTGGTTAGGAGGAATCGACACACCGGTTGAAAAAAGCAGTGAGCCTAAGGCGCCTTCGCCAGTTGTAGTACCGGAGTGGTTGCCTGAGAAATGGCACAGACCCTATCTGGAATTCTTGCAGCAGTATACGCACAACATAAACCTCGTGCGATGGCTCGTCGACGCCGGAGACGATGCAAGAGTTAGGGTTGCAGACCTAGACGACAACGGTGTTTCGGGCACGACGATTATGGAGGTCGCCGGAGTACGCACCGTAATGGAAAGTGGACTGGTGTCCCATCACTCGTGGGACGAACATACTCAGGTGTACTTTGAACACGGCTGGGTTCTAACAAGTTCCCCATCGCTGTTGCTCAAGAACGTCCCGGCAACGGTCGAAGTGTATCGAAACAAACCAACTCCGGCAACTGTGTACCCCGCGCCGACACCCACGTGGACGTGGTCTTATAAGAACGAGGCTGTGCACTTTATCGAGAAGGTGAAGTCGGGCGAGCCATTCGACTCGACTGCAGAGGACACACTGACCGACGTACGACTTTACGAGGAAATATACCGAGACTTCCTGAAGAGGCGAGGCGAGCTTTAGAAGAAATTCTTAAACGCGCGCCGGTGTATCGGCCGGACGCTGCAGCCTTACTACTTAGGAGGACGACACTATGAAATGCTCTCTGGGGATCGATTTTGGGACGCTGTCCGCTCGTGCCCTCCTTGTCGAGGTCGAGACAGGTAGGGAATTGGCGTCGGAGGTGTACGAATACGCAAACGGCGTCATCGACGATCGGCTGCCATCGACCGGGGAAAAACTGCCGCCGGATTGGGCACTTCAGGACCCGCGTGACTACCTGAGAGCTCTCGAAGTGACAGTGCCGGCAGTGCTTAAGCAGGCTGGAGTAAAACCAAATGACGTCGTAGGTATCGGCATAGACTTCACTTCGTGTACAATGCTGCCCATTGATAAAAAAGGTGAGCCGCTGTGCTTCGACCCGAAATGGGCCGGCAACCCGCACGCTTGGGTGAAACTGTGGAAGCACCACGCTGCCCAACCGGAAGCGAACAAAATAAACCAGGTCGCCCGCGAACTCGGTTACGAACACATATTGATGCGCTACGGCGGGAAGATATCGTCGGAGTGGTTCTTTCCCAAAGCCCTTCAGATTCTGGATGAGGCTCCTGAAGTCTATGAAGCGGCAGACCGCTTGATAGAAGCGGGCGACTGGATTGTGCTTCAGATGACGGGAGTTGAGACGCGGAATGCGTGCGCCGCAGGCTACAAGGCGATGTGGGAAAAAGCCACCGGTTTCCCTCCCAACGAGTTCTTCAAAGCGCTCGATCCCCGATTTGAACACGTTGTAGATGAGAAGATGAGCCGCAACATTTCGCCGATTGGAAGCAAGGCGGGCGAGCTTACCCCTCAGATGGCGGAGAAAATGGGCTTGGTTCCGGGCACGGCTGTGGCGGTTGCGAATATTGACGCTCACGTGGCTGTCCCCGCAGCGACTGTGACCGACGTGGGGACCATGGTGATCATAATGGGCACGTCGAACTGCCACATGGTGCTGGGCAGAGAACCGAAAATCGTCGAAGGCATGTGCGGATACGTCGAGGACGGTATACTGCCGGGCTTTTTCGGCTTCGAAGCGGGACAGAGTTGTGTAGGGGATCACTTCGCTTGGTTTGTTGAGAACTGCGTTCCCGGCTCATATGAAAAAGAAGCCCAGGAACGCGGTCTATCGATTCACAAATTACTCGAGGAAAAGGCTTCCAAACTCAAACCGGGACAGAGTGGCCTAATCGCCCTAGACTGGTGGAATGGAAACCGCAGCATCTTAGTGGACGTAGATCTAACTGGAATGATGCTCGGAATGACGCTGGCCACCAAACCCGAAGAAATGTACCGCGCTCTGATCGAAGCAACTGCCTATGGCACAAATATCATAATCGACGCTTTCGACTCGAGCGGCGTTGCAGTAAATGAAATCGTTGCTTGTGGGGGCCTTCCAGATAAGAACGAAATGCTGATGCAGATATATGCCGATGTCACCAACCGCGAGTTCAAGATCGCGGAGTCAGCTCAAACCTGTGCGCTCGGCTCAGCAATGTGGGGCGCTGTTGCAGCAGGGAAGGCTCGAGGTGGCTATGACAATATCCAGGAGGCCGCATCAAAGATGGCTCGTGTAAAGGACAAAAGCTACAAGCCAAATCCGGAAGCCCACGAAATGTATGCGAGGCTATTTGCCGAGTACAAGACGCTGCACGACTATTTTGGCCGAGGCGCAAACGACGTGATGAAGCGCTTGAAAGCAATCAAAGAAGCCCAACATTCATAACCGACCGCCTAGGATTCGGGGCGAAACTTGAAGTTTCGCCCCTCTTGATATCTTATTGCCAGCCGTACTCATAACCCGTTTCGTACATTGCAACTATGTTTTCGACCGGCGTCACGGGCTGAATGTTGTGACAAGGTGCTAGTATATATCCTCCTCCCGCACCCAATATCCGATAGTTATCTAATACTTCCTGCCGCACTTCGTCGACCGTACCGAAGGGAAGGGTATACTGATTATCCATCCCACCGTGGAAAACCAATCGGTCACCAAAATCGCGCTTCAGCGCCTCCCTATCCATACCAGGGCATCGCCACTGCACAGGGTTCAATACTTCAATGCCGATGTTGACTAGATCGGGCAGTATTTCGCGTATTGCTCCATCGTCGTGATGAAAAACATAACTTCCGTGCTGTTTGGTAAGCTCGATCATCCGCTTCATACGAGGCAAAAGGTAGCGCCTTATGTGCTCTGGTGAATACATTAACCCTGTTTGCGAGCCCAGGTCTTCAGCAATGTATGTGATTATCACCTTGCCGGGGATTGTCTCGAAAATGCGGAGGGTGTTTTGATATGCTAACTCGAACAACTTATCCAACACATAGTCGACGATTTCCGAGTTCTCGACCAGGTCCACGAATGCCTGTTCTTCCCCTCTCAACTGCTTGTATAGGAGAAAAGGCTCCGAACCTCCGCCCTGAATAGGTTCCTCTTCGTGACCACTAACAAGTTCCGGCAAATGGGAGTAGTCCCACCAGTCCGGAGAAGGAAACATGTAGTTCGCTTCTATTTCCTCAACAGACTCAAAGTACGCAAGCGGCGCGGTGACGGCTTCGTTATACACGCCCGTACCGTAGTCTACGGGCTTCGTCTTAACCCCAAAAACGTTCGTGCCAGGTTCCAAAGGTGGACCCACATACATTCCCGTAACTACAAACGGCCGATCTATGTGCAGACGGCGCATCGCTTCATCGAAATCGCAGCCCAGGTGACGGCAGAGTTTTTCGGTCACCTCGCCCGTTGCCCAATAATCCATTGGGATCCGGTCAGGCTTTTCCCGTCTAAGCACCGCAAGCCACCGCTCGCGAGGGGTCATAGTCTCCTTGGGCACAGCGTCGACCTCCTACGGATCAGCTCTCACTGCGAGCTTCGGGAATCCTCAGCACGCGGCATGCATTTCTGAAAAGTATGGCTTCTGCCACTTCGTGCGCTGTTTCAATCGAAAAATATCCCTGCTCCACTCGCTCAGTTAACAATTCAGCAAGCAGCCTTCGAAAGCTCGAAACCAGGGCAAACACATCCTCTACCAAGTTGGCGTCCGTGCCCCACATGAGCTTCGTATGTGGCACACGCTCAATCCAGTCGTCAAGTATCGCACGGAGGCTGCGGACTGCCATCACTCCACACAGGTCCAAGTAGCAGTTGGGAATCTGGACAGCCAGATCTCGACATTCATCAGCGAACGGTCCACCGGCGTGAAATAAGACGAACTTCGTGCGAGGATGGCGTATCATGAGTTCGTTGAGATAAAGCGGGTTGCCCCAGTCGACCACGTGGTCCACTCCGCCCGCCGGGCCTGTGTGAAGCTGAAGAGGAATACCAAAGCGAGCACAAAGCTCACAGATTCGGTTCACAACGAAGTCTCCGAGAACCTTAACCGCACGCTCGTTCGGCTGCTCAGATTCCAGGCATTCCTTCAAAGCGCATGCTGCTTCGTGCTGGGAAGGATCTGCGAAGTCGATTCGGCGGCACCACGTACTGTTGTTCTTGATTGCAGCCGCCCCAAACTCCACAGCCGCTTGGAAGTCCTTTTCCAAGCACCCAATAAGCCCGGCCAAGGTGGAAGTTTGCTCGGCGCCATGCTGCTCGACAACCCTCGCCCTCCACTCCGGACGTCCAAACCACACATAGCCATCGAGCCTTGCAACGGGTGTGAGCAGTGAACGGTCTATATCCCCTCTGCTGTCCTGGCAGGTAACGCTTACGAGCGACCTCTCGCGGATGACAGTTCGGTACCAAGTCGGGTCGTCATACGCCTTGCACACTTTCTCAGAAAGTAGGTCAAACGCTTCGCTGTTCAACTCGCGGAAGTCCAAACCGTAGAGCTCCCTCAAGCCACTCAAGAACACCCGATAGAATGCCGCAGCTTTGACGCTTTCTAAGGCAGTGGCAAGTTCATCCCAATCTCGGAACTCTCGGAGCTGCCTATAATCCGAGCGCGAAAGCGCGCCAGAGCTCACCCACAACTGCCGCATATTGCCTGACGCGTTGAAAAGCGCGAGCGCGGTCATCGGACGCGGAAGTGAGTCTCGCGTTCGAATGTGAGCGTGAGTATCCACAACTGGAACACTGAATATGAACTCGCGCAGATCTTCTCCTACAGACAACGTGTTCCTCCAAAACTGTTCGCTCGTAGGTGTGTTTTAGCACAAGATCGTTGCAGGATGCATCAGGTCCAACCGTTTACTTGAACCTGATTGAATAAAGGTCCGCATCGACCAGCTCGAACTTCAAGCGTACGGGCTTTCCCGCAAATCGAGACAAATCGGCACCCGAAGTCCACTTCACTGTCCGCTCGAGCTCGTCACCATAAATAACAGGGCAGTTATCAAGAGCAAACCCATCTAACGGCTTGTCCGCTTCGTCCTGGATTTCCACGCGGATCCCGCCGGCCGCGCTTGTTGAATAGTTAATAACGAGTTCCTTGCCGGAAAACACGAGAGGTTTTGTGGTCATTGTGCCCGGTCTTGCCCCGGCGTGAATTGAAACGAACCCGTCTGTCCGTATCGTCGCACGGCGGATGCGATGTGAAGGCTTGTACCCGTGCTCTAGGTAATAAAGCGAGAGTTCTCCCGGGGCAGTCTCCAATATTCCCCAGGCAGCCATCACATTTCTGTCCAGCCAGTTATCCTCATCCAGGCCCGGACGCATAAACGCTTCCAACCATCTGTGAAACGTCAAGCCGTCTCGGCTGGACATAAAAATACCGTCCGAAATACCGTCACCGCCGTGGTCTTTCCGGTCCGGTATGTAGCGCTTTGGGAAGCCTAGATATATGTGAGGAGCACGAAAGTAGGTGGTTATAGCATTTGTGTATAAGTGCTCGTCGGGTGCACCCGGGTATCTAAGCCACTCCGGTTTTGACCAGCTGCGGAAGTCCTTAGAGGTGGAGCGCTTGATGTCGCGATAGCCGGTGGGCCAACCCTGTCTAAACGCGCGGAAATAGCAGACGTACTCGCCGCGGTTCGAGTCCCAGAAGGCAAGGTTTTGCGAGTCGAAGTTACCCTCGGTGATTATGGGTTCGTCTTTCAGAAGTTTCCAGTGAAGTCCATCCGGCGAGACGTATGCGTAGAGACCATCACCTCTGCCTCGGCCTGTCGCGGGAGCAACAGCCTTGTAGCGCTCCTCCGGTTTGGCGTTGGGATTCGTATCCTTGAACGGCGTAAAAGCGTGGGCGCCGGGACCAGTCCATACGATATTGTTGCTCTTTGAACCCTTGTACTCGATAATCCCTAACGCCGGACGGGTCCAGGTTATGCCGTCCTTGCTGAAGGCGACACACGTGTTTTCCTGGCGCTCAGGCTTCCACCTCGACCCGCGATAATACATTCGAAAACCGTCATCATCCTTGAAAACCGTGACATAGGCCGAAGTATCACCCTCCCAGGGCGCATCGAAAGTAAAAGCCACTTCACGCGGCACGGGATGATTGAGACGCTGTTCGACATTCTCAAGTTGGTCGATCAGGTAATCGTCTACAAAGAGTTCAAGGCGCGAGCCGATATCGATCGGCGCCGCCGACTGAATAACTACGGCTGCTACCAAAGTAAATGCCAATTCCGACCTCCTCTACTGCCACAAGACTCGTTCTTCTTCGAGTGAGGACAATTGCACCATGCTAATCTGCAGCTTTGCAAGCGCCTCTGGACTACAATATGTGCCACTGGATGTGCCACTGGCTGCAAGTCAGCTCTTGTTGCAGTTCTTGCAGTATCGATGCATTAGTCCCTCTCGCGCATTCTAGAACGGACTAATTATACACGATGAAAACTCGTGTGTGAGGATTACCATAGGATGGTGTATAAGTGATGAACCGTGTACGCAAGCCTTGCTGAAAGGAGGCACCGATATGCCGATTCGCAGCGAGCCAGCCGCAATACCGGCTGGCGTTCCGCAGTACTTTCTTGACGATGAGCTCATAGACAAGCATCATAAGGTGGTTCGAAGATGGCTGCCGGCTACTGTATTTCCGTACCCTACTGTTGTTCCGGACAAGCCTTGGGAAGACCGCCAGCTAATACTCTATGGCACCGTTCTTCGCTGCAAGGACCAATGGCGGATGTACTACGGTTCATCGCTTCCAAATGGAGGTAGAGGAGTTCTTATAGCGGTAAGCGACGATGGTTTTAGATGGCAAAAGCCGACGTTAGGCATCATCGAATGCAACGGCAACTGCGCCAATAATATCGTGCTCAATCCTGGTCCAAACGACGGCCCGAGTATAGCGTACGACCCCGACGATCCCGAGCATCCCTATAAGATGGTAATGTTCCAGAAAGGCAAACGGCCGGAAGATAAGTGGGGCGAAACGTGGGGTCTGCACGGTTTCGTCAGCGGCGACGGCCTGAATTGGCACCCGACAGACCCACCGGTTATTCTGAAAGCAGGAGACCGTACGAATATTATGTTCACCAAGCCCGCGGGCAAGTTTATTTGCTACACGCGCCACAAAGACATGTTTGCACACGTCGGATGCCGCGCCATCTACAGAAGCGATAGCGGCGATTTCCTGCATTGGACCGAACCACAGTTGGTCCTCGCTCCTGATCTTGGGGACGAACCGGACGTAGAGTTTTACGGGATGAGCGTTTTCGAACGGAACGGATGGTTCTTTGGCCTGCTGGAGTATTGGAAAAGCTCCATCGATACGATAGAGGTACACCTAGTGTACAGCAAAGATGGAATAAACTGGAAACGACCATTCCCAAGAACTGCATTTATTGCACCTTGCACCGAGTGGAACAAGACGTGGTCAACGTGCGCCAGTAACGGACCCATCATCGTAAACGAGCAGATGGTATTCTACTTTGGCGGGCGCTGGACTGCCCATCATTACGATTCAGCGCAGCAGTTTGGAGCCATAGGGTACGCATCGCTCCCCCTGGACCGCTTCTGCGCAATTGAGGCAGCGGCATTGGGCAGCTTCACCACGGTGCCGATAGTATGGCCCGGCGGAGATCTGGTTTTGAATGCGGACACCAGGGAATCATTCTCGTCGCACCCCGCGATGTGCGACGGCGAGATCCAAGTCGAAGCACTAGATGAAAGCCTGCAGCCGATCGAGCAGCTGCCTGGCAAAGCGGTATTCCAAGGCAACACTCACTCCCGATGTGGCATACATGACGGCACCGTACGGTGGCCTGGCGCCAAGTCGCTCGACTGCATGCGCGGGAAAGCCGTCGTTCTGAGATTCACGATGCGACACGCACGTCTTTTCACAATCACAGCCGCCCTTTAGCACCGCGAGCTGCGAATCCAAGAAAAAGCTCGATCAGGACGTTAGACCAGCGAGCCGGGTCCACATTGTCCTTCGGCAGCTCCAACGTAATCAGCGGCACCCGGCGCTCGTAACCATAGTAGGTGCCCATAGAACCAGGACACGGATAGCCGATGTCGCTTACTGCGGGCAGGCCCGTCATCTTGGATAATCGCTTCGCCAATCTCTGAGACGGACCATTGTAGTTCACGCACTCCATCGGCTCGTGCAGTGAGATGATTAGGCGAGGTTGAAAAATCTCGACCATTTCCATTATCGCCTTTGTTTCCGGTTCGGAAGCAGGTTCGCTGCCGCCGTAGAACCTGTGGTTCGGATCAGATGGTCCGGTGCCGAAGTCTTTTGTCGGGAAGTTGCGGTTGATGTCAACCCCATTCGCATTCTTGCGCGAACCTAACTCCCAACCGTCTGGGTTCGCGAGAGGCATTACTACGACGCGAAGACCGTCGAGATCGGATTCTGAGAACTCAGCCAAGTTCTCGGCAACCGCTCGTGCCACAGCAACTCCCTGTTTTTCGTCGCCGTGAACCCCAGCCACCACAACTGCACAGCTCGGTCCACAACCGAAATCGCACCACTCAATCGCGCGACCCAATACCGAACGATGTTTGCTCTGCTTCCATCTCATCAGGGGCGCATTCTTCATCCAACCAGTACTGCTGCCGATACATCTGGGCATATAACCCATTTGCATCCACCAACTCGCGGTGGTCGCCTTGCTCCACTATAGTGCCACCCTCCAGCACGAGGATGGTATCGGCGCTGCGTACCGTGCTCAGTCGATGAGCGATAATGAATGTAGTTCTGCCAACCATGAGTCGGTCAAGAGCCTGGTGAATTAGAAACTCCGATTCCGAATCCACCGATGAAGTGGCCTCGTCGAGTATCAAAATACGCGGGTTAGCCAGTATTGCGCGAGCAATTGCCAAACGCTGCTTCTGACCGCCAGACAACTTTACGCCACGCTCTCCGACTTGGGTATCATACCCGTTTTCAAGCCTGACAATGAATTCGTGCGCATTTGCCGCCTTGGCAGCCTCTATTATCTCTTCGTCTGTGGCGTTTGGCCGCCCGAACCGTAGATTCTCCTTTACGGTACCGCTGAACAAGAACGTATCCTGCAGCACCATTGCAATGTGCTTCCGAAGATCGCTCTGCCGAACCCGACGCACGTCAATCCCGTCAATCAGCACGCAGCCTTCAGTCACGTCGTAGAATCGCGGTATGAGATTAATGAAACTCGATTTACCGGCTCCGCTCTTGCCGACGATAGCCACACGCTGGCCCGGAAGGGCTTTGACGTTGATATCGTGAAGAACCTCTTCGCCAGAGGGATAACGAAACGATACATGCCTAAACTCGACCTCGCCTCGAATGTGCTCCAACGGTACTGGATCTGGCGGGTCCTGGACGTCCGGCACCGTGTCCAACACATCAAAGATGCGCTCGCCCGAAGCTAGGGCACGCTGAATCGAGTCGAATGTGCGGATGAAATCGCCGATGGGCATGTAAAAATGGCTGACGTACATTAGGAATGCTGTCAGTTGACCCACCGTAAACTGGCCTCTGGAAATCATAAGTGCACCTACACCAAGCACCATTACAGTGCCCATAGTGCTTACGGTGTGGATAAACGGATGGAACGCCGACGACATCCTCGCAGCGCGTATGCTTTCGGACTGCAGGCGCCGGCTGGCGTCCTCAACAAGACGGTACTCGTCCGGCTCGCGGTTGAAAGCCTTGATAACTACGATGCCAGAAAGGTTCTCCATCAACTTGGCACTAAGCTGACCCATCAGGTCTCGGATTGAGCGATACACTACGCGAACTCGTCTTGTGAAGAAGAAAAGGCTGACACCGATTATCGGAACCGGTATGAGAACCAGTACTGCAAGGAGCCGGTTGTAACTGAGCATATAGTAGAGCGCAAAACCGGTGCCGAAGAGTTGACGCGCAAGAGAGTTGGATGTACCTACGATAAGGCCCTCTAGCTGATGAACGTCGCCGGTCATCCGTGAGACCAGATCACCAATGCGCTTGTCGTGGTAATAGCTCAGAGAAAGCTTCTGAAAGTGCTCGTACAGTGCCATCCTGAGTGTGTGCAGAACTCGTTGCCCTCCCACACTCATCCAATAACCGCTTAGAGCGCCTATAACCTGACCGATCACAACGATGGAGACGTAGAGAAGGATCACCTTGGGCAGGGCAGAATAGTGGTTCGTCGCTATCACTCTGTCAATAGTATACTGAACAATGCGAGGCGGCTGTTGGCCCAGGAAAACACCTGCGACCGTCGCAAAAAGTCCAAAAAGCAATATGGGCCACAAAGGCAGTGCCCATTGGACGGTTCTCTTGAGCGCTCTGCGAAAGTTCTGGGGTCTTCTTGGACCTACCCCTGCCCAATGTCCTCGCATATCAGCATGCACCCTCCGCTTCTTCCTGAGAGCGTTCCATCTTGTCGACCACCCGGCGCAGTGCCGCCATAGCCTCAGACACTGCGCTCAGCTCAGACTCTGACAGCTGCATAAGCATTCGAGCCAGCCTACCCAATGCAGAGCTCTTGGTCGTCTCCAGAACAGCCAAACCTTTTTCGGTCAGAGTGAGCACCAGCTTTCTGCGGTCTTCCGGTGCGTCAGCTCGGTCAACCAAGCCGGACTTTACGAGTCCGTCGACCAACCTCGAGACGGAGGCGGTTGTAAGTCCCAAGTGCTGTGCCACTAATGACAGCGACGCCCCCGGGTGATGCGCAATTATCCCAAGGGCGCGAAACTGCTGCATGGAGATCTCCCCTGGCCTGGCTCTGCGCATCTCGCGGCGAATAGCCCGGTGAACCGCGGAGATCGTCTCCATAACCACTTCGGCAGAGCGGTCGAATGAAGCGGGGCTGGCAGTTGCATTATCTAATGGTTGCATATATCAAGTATAACCCAAGCCCTCCAGATCAGCAAGAAGTACACCAAGAGGCAATTTGAGATTTATTCGGACATGCAAGAATGTAATCATGCCTACGTCCGATCTGTTCAGCAAACCATGGTTGAACCATCTAGACCATGTGCACAAATTCAGGTATAAATACCAGTTGCCGTCCGCATATTCGCGTGATAAGCTCCAGTTAGGACTGGAAGCACTGCATCCAACCAGAAGAATGGGAAGAAGAGAAGGAGGTGCAAAATGAGAAAGGCAATTTTGCTTGCCGCCGTGCTGGTAGCAACGTTAGCCGCGTTTGCATCAGCGGACATGCTGAGCTCCGTTATATGGAACCAGCGATGGTCTGAAGACTTCGAGGCATACTGGGCAGCCGACCCGAATCCGCTTACGAACAGGGTTCTCGGCAGAACGGACAACAGTTCGTACGACCCGTGGGAACAGTGGCAGCTGCCACAGTACAAAGGCTACCAGGAGCCCGAGGAACCGACCAACATGCGCGTTAGAGCAACTGCCTGCTCAGCAACCTATCAGGTTCGCGCAGCTTGGGCGCCGTGTGAAGGTGTAGGCGATAACGAGATTTATCAGCTGGTTACGTTCCAGCTGAAGGCTCAGGACAATGTCCCCAGCGTCTACAGCCTGAACGTGATCTGCTCAAACAACGATACGCTCTACGAGGGATCGAACGCAGTCCCGATGTGGGACATATCGAACCTCGCAGTAAGACCTCACGTGCGCAGAAGTTGGGACTTCTATGACGACGCTGGACCTGAGTGGATCGGACCCGATGTGGCTATCGCCGCCGGAACGTGGCACACTCTCGCCTTTGCGTGGAATATCGCAACTGGAGAGGCAGAGTGGTATGTAGACAACGTGCTTGTCGCATCACTTCCGGACGACCCTGTACTGAAGGGTTACTACCTTGGAAGAGACGGTGACAATTTCGAGTTTTGGCAGAAGTATGTAGTTGCCGACGCTGCAAACAACGTTCTCTTCGACAACCTGGCAAGCTACAGTGGAGTTCCGATCCCTGAACCTGGGACTCTCGGGTCGCTCGGCACACTGTGCATAGGCGCGCTTGCCGTCCTCAGGCGTCGCATACGGTAGATCCGCGCGTAAAAACTTGGACCTAACATACGGCTCGGGCTCGTGGCCCGAGCCGCTTCTTTTACCCCGTCTTCGTGTATTGCACTAGTCGTTCCTAACTACCTCAGACTTTGAAAACAACCGACGAGCCGCCCGCTCAAGCAAATCGAGAAACCGCTGCCATTCTGCCGGGTCAACAAATGGATTTGATAAGCCCGCCCACCGCTGAAGCTTTCTAAAAGTGCGGTTCTGGTCCGGGTGCACCCCAATGAACACATCGACGCGTTCCTTTCGCAACCGCTCCAGCGAGTTCAGATACTGGATGCGGCGCGTCTGAGGTAACCCATACCTGGCTAGATATTCATCCGTCAGTGTGTTCAGTCCCGGTCCGCCGAATGTCCCAACAGTAAGAACGTGGTCGTCCCACAGAATGTCAAAGAAAAACGAGAAACAGCCATCGGTATGCCCAGGGGTATGAACACAACGCACAGTCACGTGCCCCATCTCGATTACTTGCCCGTCAGTCAGCGGCAGCTCCGTCTCAAAAGCTTCATAGAACTCCAAGCCGTATTCCGGTGCCCAAGTGAGCTCAGGACTCTCTACGATCATACGCGCATCGGGCTCGCCCATCGCTGCACGCGCACCCGTCAGCTCCTTTATAGCACGAGTGCCTCCGATGTGATCGTAGTGACCGTGCGAATGAATAACAAGCTTTATATCGTCAGGGTCGAAACCAAGTCTCCGTATCGACTCGAGGAGCAAGTACAGCGTCTGCGGGTAGCCTGTATCCAAGAGTATCAAACCGTCTCCCGAGTCGATGAGGTAGGACGAAACACTGGCATTGCCCACGTAGTATAGGCGATTCACTATTCTGAACGGCTGAACCGCAAACTTCCATGGCTTCTTGCAGATTTCAGGAACCATTCTCCGAAAGCCCCATTTTCTTGCGGAGTACAGCTTTTGCTTTGCGGAGTGCCTTGCCTCTGTGCGAGATAGCGTTTTTTTGCTCGGGCGACAGTTCTGCCACGTGTTTCCCAAACTCGGGTAGGTAGAGAACAGGATCGTAGCCAAAACCGTTCGATCCCCTAGGTTCCGAAGCGATGATTCCTTCGAGCGTGTCCTCACAGGTCTCGACTTGACCCTCTGGGGAAGCAATGGCGATCACGCAGCGGAATCGCGCTGTTCGCTTGTGCTCCGGCACGTCTTTCATCAATTCCAACAGCTTGGCAATTCTCTCCGGGTCGGAAGGAGCAAACCGGCTGGAAAATACCCCCGGGGCTCCGTTCAGCGCGTCGACCTCCAAACCCGAGTCATCCGCGATAGTCCACAATCCTGTGAACCGAGCGTATGCAGCGGCCTTTGCCACCGCGTTTTCCTCAAAGGTAGAACCGGTCTCCTCAACATTTGGAGCCTCTGGATAATCCTCGAGGGTCACTATGGTCAGCGGCAAATCCGCCAGAACGGCAGCCATCTCGCGGGCTTTGCCAGGGTTTCTTGTAGCAACAAGCAACTTTTTCAGGAGGGGTTCTCTGGCGTTCACGGTTATCTCAGTGCTCGCTTCGGTCATAGAAAGTCGCTGAACAGACTACAGCACATCAGCGAATTCTTGCTTCAGCAGCTCAGTAAGTGACTTGATGCCCTTCTGCGCCAACGCAAGAAGGCTGTTGAAGCGCGCCAGCGTAAACGGGGCACCCTCAGCTGTAGCTTGGATTTCGACTAACCGGCCACCCGCAGTCATAACGACGTTCATGTCGACCGATGCGCTGGAGTCTTCCTTATAATTCAGGTCCAGCAGCTCCTCACCGGACACTATACCTACACTTACGGCGGCGATCAGATCTGCAAATGGCATCTTCTTCACCCACCCCTCTCTCTTCATGTAGGCGCAGGCATCGATGAAGGCCGCAAACGCACCAGTAACTGAGGCAGTCCGCGTGCCGCCGTCCGCTTGGATGACGTCGCAGTCCAACCATATTGTTCTTTCGCCTAAGGCAGGAAGATCAGCCACGGATCTGACCGCTCTCCCCACTAGGCGTTGTATTTCTTGGCTGCGACCGTTGATTTGGCCTTTGGCAATGTCTCGCTGACTGCGAGTTTCACACGACCGAGGCAGCATTCCGTATTCAGCCGTCACCCATCCTTGACCTGATCCCTTGAGCCACTGTGGAACCTTGTCCTCTATAGATGCAGTACAAATGACCTTTGTGTCTCCAACCTCGATCAGACAGCTGCCTTCGGCGTATTTGATGAAGTGCCGAGTAAGCTTGACCGGTCTCAACTGATCAGGTGCGCGACCATCAAGGCGAATCATAAGGCTAGCTCCCCACTTGTGAATTCGTTCCTCGGCAGCCTACTGACTCGGTATCTCCTGCCGATAGATTAATTCTTTTGACATCGCGAATCGGTATCCCAAGGAATCTACTTCCCAAATCCCTCAGGCCTGCCGCGTCGCCGCTCACGTAGAACTCGTGCGGACCAAATGCCGCTTGAGCCAAGATACCCCGCTCAGATAAGATATGAGCCAGCATCGTCGCAGTTTCCTCGGCCGGATCGACAATGGTTATGCCCGGACCTGCAGCAGACTCTACAGCTTTCCTCAAAAACGGATAATGAGTGCAACCCAGGACAATAGTTCCACATCCCGCTCGAATCAGGGGTTCGACGTAGTCCCGCGCAGCTGTTTCGGCTTCCTCACTTTCAGCCAAGCCCGCTTCGACCAGCGGCACGAATCGCGGGCACGCCTGTTGTACTACCGGTACGGTGCTGTCTATTGCAGATATCGCCCGCACATACGCACCGCTTCTCACCGTGCCGGTAGTAGCAAGAACTCCTACGGGTTTGCCCCGGGCAACTCTTACGGCGGCGCGAGCTCCGGGTTCGATCACCCCTATTATGGGCACATCCGGATACAAAACCCTCGCAACGTCCAGAGCAACTGCACTCGACATATTGCACGCCATTACGACCGCCTTGACACCTTGCTCGATGAGAAAGCGGGTTATATCTAGGGCAAAACCCCGAATCTCTTCCAGCGGACGTTCGCCGTACGGTACGTGCGCAGTGTCGGCGAAGTATATTATACGCTCGCGAGGCAGTATGCGCAGGATCTGCCTCGCAACACTAAGTCCACCTACTCCCGAATCGAAAACACCTATGGGTGAGTTCAACGACCTGACTGCGGCTGCAAAAGCGTTGAATCCGCTGATATGGGTTCGCTTAGTTCAAAGTGCCCACCCAGCGTCTCAGCCGGCTCTCCTTCTATTAGAATCTGAGCACGCTTAACCTTCCCACCGCCGTTAGCAACGAGAGTATGAACAATCGCGTTCAACGTCAGTGCTTCTTGATCCGAACCGCCACTGAAGTTCTCTTGGAACTCCTTCGAGAAATCGACAACCGCAACATCGCCTTTGACATTCACAGGACCGCGCAGCTTGGTGCCGTCAGGAATAAGCCCTGCAGCTTCGCCGCCTTTCTGTCCGACAGCCAACAGAGCGGACAAGGCGACGTCCAGTTTGCTGCCTTCCGCCTCCGTGGCAACTATCTTCGGAGCCAGACACACTCCGCCTGCCGTTTTTTTCGGCAAGTAGATGGTCACACGCTTGTGCTCACTCAGCGTGACCACTGGTGGTGACTTGATTTCTACCTTTCCTCTTGGACGCTCTCCGCCCCGCCTGCCCACAAGAGAATAGACGCCAAATGCAACGGCCGCAAATGCCACAACACCTAGCAAAACCAGAACTCCGACTTTCCGTGTCTTCCGTGATCGCTTTGTCATTTCGCTGGCTGCCTCAAATACTCTCTATTCCAACGCTACGCCTTCTACGTATGCCTTCAATCCTGCCACTATACCCTCAGCAAGCTTGGCACGATACGTCGGATCAAGCAGTTTGCTGCGGTCCGAAGGGTGATTCAGATACCCACACTCAATCAAGACTCCTGGTATCCCCGAACCCGAAAGGCGCCGCAGCACGCCTAGTCCGGAAGCGTAAAGCGACCTGTCGCTGCGAGCTCGTCGGTCGGTCATCCTTGCGCTGCAGCACACGCCAGCGTGAACCGCGTATGCAAGCGCTTTGGGGCTCGACTCATCCATATGATAGTAGGTTTCGATTCCCGTTGCACTGCCGGGAGAACTGTTGGAATTGCAGTGAATACTTATGAAGAAATCCGCCCCCTTCTTTATTGCCAACTCGGCCCGCGCAGCTAAACTGAGCGATGTGTCGTCATCCCGCGTCATAATAACAGCAGCACCCGCCTGCTCCAGTGCCGCTTTGAGTGCCTTGGCTATGCGCAGGTTGACATCCTTCTCATAAACGTCTCCCCACCTGGCACCTTTCTCGCGCCCGCCATGACCAGGATCAATAACAACTACCTTGTCGCCCAGAGTCCCGCCTGCTCTGTCTGGAAGTCGCACCCTAATTTTTGTAACGTTCTCTGAAACCGAGACGTCGTATGCCACAATCCGCCGAAGAGATAGAATAAGCTTGACGCCAGGCTGTGTAGAGAGAGCAACTCTGCTTATTCTGATGGACTCAAGCAGCGGGTGCTCCGCGTCGAACTGATCCGCACCATCGGAGAGCGAAGCCGATTTCAAAACGACTTCGATTTCCGGGGGCTTCGCTCCGTAAGAATGCGCAACTTGAGCTCTGGCAGATGTGCGAATGACCAACTCGAACGCGTCATCGCCTTTCGATTCCAGAGTCAATCCTTCGACCAAATAAGGTCGAACCCGTGCCGCGAGCGCAGAGGATGCGGTAGAGGTCTGTCCTTCCTCCGGAACTGATTTTGGCTGGTTCTTCCCAACAAAAATGACAAGTTGAGCTGAGGGCATGCCGCTCCCCAAGCTCAATCTGGCATCCTGCAGCAGGTCGATTACCACCCGTGCTGTGTCCGCATTGTACTGGCCCAGCCGCGCACGCGCCGCGACTGGCCCCCCAATATACACTTCTCGTGCGTCAGATGCCAACTTCGTGCCGGGAATATCCACTATGAACTTGTTCTGCCACTTGTGCGTGGTGCACTTGACAGGGAAAGAGCAGTTGATCTTCAGCGTGTCATCAACGAACTCGACAGACTGCAAATGAGCGTATATCTGAGCCGCGGTTTTCGACTCATCCCAGACCAATTCCCCACCCGTGATCCTGAACACGCTGTCCAAGGCAACCATCCTGACTCCTGAAACTTCGCTCACGTCCACCTCGCCCGAACGGCCGTTCGGAGCAACCACGGCCACCTTACCTGAATCCGTACCGAGTTGACAAGAAATACCCAACGCCTCTAAGCACGAAATCGGAACAAGAATGTTGGTGCCATCATAGAGCGCACTCGGCGAACAGGAAAGCTCTGTGGTCCCGTAAAGCACACGAACAGGCGTCTCGGCGCGTGAACAGCCCACCGCGAGAAACGCCAGGAGGAAAAACGCCATGCCAGTTTTTGCCACCGATTTCACAAGCATATCCAAGGCGCCAAAGGGGTCGGACGGTTTAGGGCATAAGTATTGAGACGTGGGCAACGCGTTTCGATTGCAGACCGTGTGCGCAACTCAAAAACTGGGTTCATTGTAGCCTATCGGCAGACGCATTGCAAGTACGGCTGTTTGCTGAGAAACATATATGCGGCGGTGTTCCGTCTCAAAACTTGGAGGTGTAGGCGAATGACGAGAAAGTTTCTTGCAGCTTTGGCAGCTACTATAGCGATTCTATCGCTGAGCGTGGCATCCGAAGCGATTACGGCGAACGACATCCTGAAGAAGATAAAAGCGGCAGAGGCTTCTTTCCGCGATTTTCGCGCAGAGCTGGTTATCGAAGAAGCAAACAAAAGCGCAGTAGCAGGTATGGGAGAAAGATATGACGAGATACTTCGTCTGGAGAAGGCTGTTGTCTGCTACAAAAAACCGGACAAGATCCGCTACGACGGCTACGCCCACGGCATAAAGGTCACATATATCCAAAACGGTTATACCAAACTCGTTATTGCGCCTATGGTGAAGCAAAAAATGAACGTCAAAAACGAACCGGGAAAGCGACAGGACACACTTGATTTGGGCTTCCTGTCCAGCCGGCTGTGGACGGACAACCACGTGAGTGTGGTCTCAGTGGAACGCAACGGCGTTGTAAGGCTGAAACTGGTGCCGAAGTTCGGCCCCAGAGACAAACGGCACGACCTTGTGTGGGTAGATCCAAAGACTCTGCGTCTCCTCCGATGTGAACACTACCAAGGCAGCGGCGAGCT
>JARYME010000073.1 GCA_029907315.1 Armatimonadota bacterium
GGCATCCAGGAGGGTTTGCTCTTTGATGGAGGGGATCCTGAATCAAGTTCAGGATGACAGCGGTGGCGTTCAGGAATGACATTTAGGGCGTTCAGGATGACAGTGGTGGCGTTCAGGAATGACATTCTTTTCTCGTCATGCCGGTGCGCAATGATGTCATGCCGGGCTTGATCCGGCATCCAGGAGGGTTTGTTCTTCGATGGAGGGGATCCTGAATCAAGTTCAGGATGACGTTTAGGGCGTTCAGGATGACATTCTTTTCTCGTCACCCCGGACTCGATCCGGGGTCCAGGAATGACGCCCCTCTTTCTCGTCATGCCGGTGCGCAATGATGTCATGCCGGGCTTGACCCGGCATCCAGAGGCGTGTCACAATACGCACCGGCAGCGTGACAACGCGAGACAGCCCAGCGCGAGCCCACCCAACAGGTCTTCAAATGTTCGTATACATAATGACCAACAAGCGCAACGGCACTCTCTATGTTGGCGTCACAGGAAACCTGGAACGCAGAGTCGCCGAGCACAAAACCGGTGCAGTGCCCGGGTTCACGAGCAAGTACGGTCTGACGAAGCTCGTGTGGTATGAGCAGTACTCATCGCCTAGGGAAGCCATCTACCGAGAAAAACAGATCAAAAACTGGCGCCGAGCTTGGAAGATCGCGCTCATCGAGAAGCACAACCCCGAGTGGCAGGATTTGGCAGAGTGCTTCCCTGGATCCTGAATCAAGTTCAGGATGACATTTAGGGCGTTCAGGATGACATTCTTTTCTCGTCACCCCGGACTCGATCCGGGGTCCAGGAATGACACCCCTCTCTTCGTCATGCCGATGCGCAATGATGTCATGCCGGACTTGATCCGGCATCCAGGAGGGTTTGCTCTTCGATGAAGGGGATCCTGAATCAAGTTCAGGATGACATCCCTCTTCGTCATGCCGGGCTTGACCCGGCATCCAGGAAGGGTTTGCCCTTCGATGAAGGGGATCCTGAATCAAGTTCAGGATGACAGCGGTGGCGTTCAGGATGACATTTAGGGCGTTTAGGAATGACGCTTTTGTTGTCCAGGATGACATTCTTTTCTCGTCATGCCGATGCGCAATGATGTCATGCCGGACTCGATCCGGCATCCAGGAATGACATTTGCGGAATGTGCGCGCCGCATCCCGTCTTACATTGTCCGCCTCCTTGAAATACCCCGGCACGTCGGTGATACTGCCTACATTCGCACCACATCCTGGCCTGCTTTGTCCGCCTCCTCGAAATATTCCAGCACGTGCACGAGCACGATTTGTTCGCAGTGAGGATCCCTCGGCTCCAGTTCTCCCGACGCCCCGCACTTCACAACACCGCTCACAAACGGCCTGGGATCCTGCGCCATCCTCCCCATTACCGTCTGCAACACCTCGTGCCTGGCTTGCTCGTCGAGTGTGTCCAGTTTTGCACGCGCCGCGTTCACACGCTCCAGCCAGGGGTCCGAACACACCGGCACCTTGCGCGGGACTTGGTTGCGGAGGCAGTCTGCCGGAGCCTTAAAGCCCAAGGATGAGTGAGAAGATCTGCTTTGCAAAGTACTTTCCATTCTACTTTGCATCATGTTTGTACTTATATTGTTCCGCTCATTCCCGAGCAGTGCATCCGCCGCAGATGAGCAATCGGACTGCTCGCGGGCGATCAAATGGGTGTTCGCGGATGAGCACTCGGAGTCCGCTGATGAAACCTCCCCCGTGCGTTGATCCGACGCGGCCGAGGGCTTCCTGCGCGGTTTGTAGTCCACCTTGCGCGTCCTGGCAACAGCCTCATAATCCGTTATCTGAATCAAAGTGCCATTGCCAACCCGCATGACAGTTATCTCCCCCGCGCCCGCAAGCACCGAAATCCAGCGCCGGATGGTCCCCTGCGGAAACCCGGTTTCGGCGGCGATTCTCTCGCAAGTGGTCTTAAGCGCTCCGGTTGACCAGTTCGCGGCGTTGATGAAGTATGCCAGCAAGTAGACGGCTTCTCCGATGCGCTCACGCGTCGATTGGTTGATCTTGGACTGCGGCAGCGGGACAGTATACACTGCAGGGCGGCTCCTTTCTCAAGCGGAATATAGCGGTCGACCGTGGAGAGCGTGGATTTTGTCTCCCATAATTACAAGCCCACAAAAGAGCCACTTTGCTATTAAGACGAGGGTATATTTCGGGGAAATGTTGTTCACAAGCGGTGAACGCTGCAGGTCAGTCGGGAAGCACCCCCAGCACTACGCGATTCGGCGAACCGCAAGGATGGCTGCGTCGTCCTTCAACTCCCCTCCGGCAAACTCGACAGCCATCCTGTGCACGCATTTTGCAACGTCTTCACTAGTCTGGCTTTCGCACTTCGACAACTGCTGCTCGATGCCCTCCGCGCCGAGCAAGCGTTTTCCGCTGCGCGCCTCGCTTATGCCGTCCGTGTAGAGCAGCAGAACGCTCCCCAGCTCCAGAGTCATCCTACCCTCTTCGTAATCCGCGTCTGCGTCTATGCCCAGGGGTATGCCCGTAGCGGGCAGGCTGAGTCTCGTCTCGCCATGGATGTAGATTGCCGGTTCGTGGCCTGCGCTGGCATAGGTAAGCTGGGCGCCGGACGGATCGAGAACCCCGACAAAGAGCGTAACAAATGCCGCATCATCGGAGAGCTGGCTGGCAGCCTTGTTGAGCAAGCGCAGAGCGGCGCTGGGCGAGTGACCCTCGTTGAGGTACGCCCGCAGTGTATATTTGATCATCGCCGTGTGCACGGCTGCCCGCAGACCCTTGCCCGAAACGTCGCCTATCACCAAAGCCGTCCTGCCGTCCGACATTTCGAAGGCATCATAGAAGTCGCCGCCCACCAGCGCCTCGTTGGTTGCCGGCTGGTAGACCTGGGTGATCTCGAACTTGTCGGTCGTCAGTTCGGATTCGCTCATAAACGTGCGCTGAAGTATGTCGGCTATGGTGCTTTCGCGCTGGTAGCTCAGTGCGTTGTGTATAGCGACCGCAGCATGAGAAGCAAAGCCCTCCAGCAGCCTGACGTCCCATTCTTCGAATCCAAACTTGCGATAGGAGTATATGGCGATGGCTCCCAACACCTCGCCATCATACATCATAGGCGCGCAGATAGCCGAGCGCAGGCACGTTTCGTGGGTGAAATCGCAGTCTACCAAGCCCATTTGCTCCAGGTCGTCGATAACGATGGAAGAGCGTTTCTCCAGCGCTTGCTCAGCCAGCTTGACCGTCAGATCCACCGGGTTCTCCAGTCTGTGGCATACACCCCTTTGAGAAGCGACCGCAGCCTCGCGGCTTGCTTGCTCCTTCACCACAACCACGGCACAGTCCGCGTGCTGCATTTGCTGAGCAAGATCGGCTATCAGGTCCAACGCTTCCTGAAGCTTCAAACTCGATGACAGAGCCTTGCCCACCTGCGCAAAAGACCGCTCCATCTCGGCTCGGTGTTCCCTGGCATCTTTGTACAACTGCGCCATTTCGTCGCGAGCGCGCGCAAGCTCCAAATACGGACGGCGGATTGCCGAGACGAACAGAGCGTTCAGTATCAGCATGTATGCCGCAACTTTGAACACGTGACCCAGGGCGTTGGTCCACGCATAGGGGCTGAGATAAAGCATAAAGGCGATTTCGGCGATTATTGCGAGAATGAGTGCCGCTCTCAAATTGCGCTTGACCTCGGGCTCCCACTTATCCTGCCTCTCCAAAAGCGCAAGCACGCCCGCGTAGACAACCACCACGACCCACTCTATCAGCACCTTAAGCGTACTGGGCGGACGGCCTATCGCCGGGTACAAGGCCGTTCCGACAACATCCCCATACCTGGTCAGCAGGACACAGGAGCCGAGTATGACAGCAACCGCCGATGCAAGCAAACCAACAGGCAAATAACGCCGCTCCTTCGCCGGCGCACGCATTACGACCGCTGCCAGAAGACCAACCCCGACTATCAATCGCGCCAGCAGCCAGTAAGCCGCCGCCTTACCTGGACTATTCACACCTAGAAAGTTCGGCATCCCCTTATACGTCAGGGTGTGAATGAAATCGACTGCGCCTGCAGTCGCGAATGTTGAAGCAACCACTAAATCCTGCGCACTGCGGGTCTGCTTGTAGCCGAACCAACCGGTTATGAAAACCGCCAGAGCAACGACGACGCTTGTCATCTCCAGCACGATATGTGCCGGCAGGAACCAACGGGCAGGTATGACAAACCCTTGCACGTCAGCCAGATATCCCAACAGCATCAGCACAGCCGCGGAAACAACGTAAGCTGCGCACTGCCTGCCGCAGGGTTTGGAATCGCGGGCGGAGTCGGTCGGCTCGCTTCTCAGGTCGGGGTGTTCAAAGTTTGAGGGCAACATCGGCTGCGTCGGAAAGCCTCAATGACCAAACGTTCTCTCGACGCATGATACCACTTGCTTTCCGCTATCACAACTTGCGGCATTGCGCCGGCAGCTGAAGGGCATCCGCCAGACGTTACGTATACGCATAATCTGAGCGCTGGCGTAGCAGAACGGGAGCGCCGTTGTGTATAATGGAGCCGTTATGATAGCACCGAATGTACACTCTCCGTTTAGATTCGAATCGCTTCAAGACCTCAAGGAAGCCGTCGACACCCTGGGCTTGGACATCCCCGCCGATGAAGACGTCTCCATTCTTGCCGAGCCGGTGAGAGCCGCCGGCAGGATTCTGCCCAATGCAATGGGCGTGCAGCCCATGGAAGGCTGCGACGGCACTCCCGAAGGTGCCCCGGGCGAACTGACCTTTCGGCGCTACAAGCGCTTTGCGTCCGGCGGGGCGGGTTTGCTGTGGTTCGAAGCCTGCGCGGTGGTGCCTGAAGGCAGAGCGAATCCAAGGCAGCTGTGGATTCACAAGAAGACCAAGGACGAGTTCGCGCGGCTGGTAGAGGAAGTGCACAAAGCGGCGGCGGAGTCGATGGGGCCGCAACACAGACCCTTATGCGTGCTGCAGCTTACTCATTCCGGACGCTACAGCCGCCCTTCGCGCGATCCGGCTCCGGTCATCGCCTTCCATGACCCCATCCTCGACGCAGACCGAGGCATTCCGGCGGATTATCCGGTGGTTACGGACGAGTATCTGAGATCCCTGGAGGACGCGTTCGTCGAAGCGGCGCTGCTGGCGTTCGAAGCAGGATTCGACGCCGTGGATATCAAGTCGTGCCACCGCTACCTGCTGAATGAACTCCTGGCAGCGCATACCAGAGAAGGCGACTACGGCGGCAGCTACGAAAACCGGACGCGGTTCCTGAAGAACGTGATTCGCAAGGTGCAGCAGGCGGCAGGACCAGGGCGTATCGTTACGTGCCGACTGGGAATCTACGACGCGCACCCTTACCCGTATGGATGGGGAGTTGACCCGGATGAGCCCGGCAAGCCCAATCTCGACGAGCCCAAACGACTTGTGCAGGAGCTACGAGACCTGGGAGTGCCCCTGATCAACATAACTATGGGCAACCCCTACTACAACCCACACGTTAATCGGCCGTTCGACAGGCCCATCGAAGGTGCCGCAAGCCCCAGCGAGCACCCGCTGGTTGGTGTCAATCGCCTGGTTAATCTGACGCGGCAGATAACACAAAGCGTCGACGGCATGGTAGTTGTCGGAAGTGGCTACAGTTGGCTGAGAAATTTGTGGCCCCATGTGGCTGCGGCGTGCATTCGAAGGGGCTGGATGCACATTGTTGGCGTGGGGAGGCAGGCTTTTGCCTATCCGTGGTTTGCGAAGGAGATCATCGAGACCGGCAGATTGGAGCGCCGTCACACGTGCATCACTTGTTCTTCATGTACACAGATAATGCGCGACGGCGGGCGCACCGGGTGTGTGCCGTTCGATTCGGAAATCTACGGTCCCATCTACCGAGAGGGCCGCAGACGCAGTTTGGACTACGCCATGAAGCAGGCGGCAAGGTGCCGGGACTGCTTTGATCCGACCTGTAGGGACGGCTGTCCTGCCGGGGTAGATATTCCGCGGTTCGTGCGGGCGATTGCCGCGGGTGACGTCAAGGAATCTTACCGAGTTTTGCGCGAAGCCAATGTCCTGCCGGAGTTGTGCGCCTACGTCTGCCCGGCGGACGTGCAGTGTCAGGACCGATGCATAGAAAACGTCTTCTCCGGAAACCCAATCCCCATTAGAGAGCTGCAGGAGTTTGCGGCGCGAACTGCACGAGAGAAGGGCTGGGTGCGGGAGATTTCTCGCCGCGGCGAAATGCGGCTGGGGGCAAAGCAGCGAAAGGTGGCGGTCGTGGGGGCGGGTCCGGCGGGGCTAGCATGCGCGGTGCAGCTTTTGGAAATGGGCTACCGGGTCGATTTGTTCGACAAGCGGCAAGCCCTGGGCGGAACGGCGGCAAACACCATCCCCAGCCACAGGTTAACCAGACAAGACTTCGAAAATGAGATTGCGGAACTCTTGACAAGTTACGCTGAGCAGTATGCTTTCCACGGAGGAACGGGGCTTTCGGAAGATAGAACGCTGGATTGGTTCACCGAACGCTACGATGCGGTTTTCCTGGCGCTCGGTCTGCCTGATACCGTCACCCTCTCGGACGACAAACCTAGCGGAGTGGAAGACGCGATAAGCTTCCTGGAACGAGCGAAGCTGGGGGGCGTCAGCGTGCCGCCTTCGGTTGCGGTGCTGGGCGGAGGCAATACTGCCTTGGATGCCGCGACAACCGCACTGGTGTGCGGCGCGCGGGACGTGTATCTCATATACAGGCGATCGTTTGCCGAGATGCCGGCTTGGCCCGAAGAGCGCGACACTGCCCTTGAGATGGGCGTGCATTTTCTTTTGCTCACTCAGCCCGTCCGATATGTGGCGGATGATCGAGGATGCCTGCGCGGGGTGGTGATCGCAAGAACGGTGTTGGGGGAACCGGACGAATCGGGACGTCGCAAACCAGTCGTGGTCCCGAACAGTGAGTGTGTGCTTGAGGTTCAGATGGCGATTGAGGCCCTCGGTCAGAGGCTGCCGGAAGGTTTTGAGCGGTTGATTCCCGGGGTGCAGCTGACGAAGCGCGGGCTTATCAAGGTGGACGAGCGCTGTCGAACATCGCGCGACGGGGTGTTTGCCGGGGGTGACGCGGTAAATGGGGGCTCGACCGTTGTGCAGGCGGTCGCGGAAGGGATGCGCGCCGCCTCGGCGATAGACGAATACCTGCTGGCGGCTGGGTGCGTTTAGTTGCAGCGCCGGTGGAACATTGGATGAGGCTGATTGCGGCTATGATTATTCTTGCAATGGTGCCCTTGGGAGCTTTCGGCGGTCGGAGTATTACCGTCGACCCGGCGTATCCGTATTACAAAGACCGCAGCGTCGAAAGCGTAGTAGAGGAGATCAAGGCGAACGGGTACGATGAGGTTCGCCTGTGCTGCGTGAACGAATCCGGTATCGACGGGAAACTTGTGAAGGCTTTTGCAGACGCCGGCGTTCGGGTGTGGATGCTCACTTTTACAAATGGCGTGTATTCGAGAGTGGATCTGCCCAAGGGCTGGGAAGCCTGGCGGATGAAGCTGCGCAAGAAGCCGGACCCGGCCGGTTTCACTATGCTGTGCCCCAACAACCGCGATTACCGAGCTTGGAAGAAGCAGCAGGTTACCGCCGCTCTGCAGAAGTATCCATTTTACGGAATCGACCTAGCTGAGCCGCAGATGCCCGCCTATCCTGGTCCCGAAAGCGAGTACTACGGCTGCTTTTGCGATGCCTGCCTGGCAGAGTTCAAACGACTGTATCCTGACGCCCCCTGCTTTCCGGACTTCGACGATCCCAAGTCCCCACACTACTGGAAAACCGACAAAGAGTTGTATGAAAAATGGGTGGGCTTCAGGGTAGCCTCGGTCGTGAATTGGCTGGACGACCTGGTCAATGGCGAGGGCGGCATCCGCGAGAAATGCCCCGGGGTGAAAGTTGCCACTTGGAGCCTGGGTTTGGACGTGCCGGATCAGCTTGCCAAACTGCGCGAGTGGCAAGCCTTGGACGCAGCAGCGATCGTTCGCCGCGTAAAGCCCGACGTTCACGTCATACAAACCGACTGGCCCGACTGGATAAAAGACAACCTAAAACCCGATTACCCGAGCGCCTACAAGCCGGTTTTCGACTCGGTAAGACAAGCGGCGCCCTCGATACCAATACTTCTGCAAACGGACATAGGCTCCAAGCCGAACATGCGCCGCGACAATCAGTGGATAAAGGCGGTGGAAGCCGAGGCGAAGAAGCTGGGTTATGCGGGCGTGTTTCATTACGAGTACCATCTTGGCGATTACATATACTCCGAACCGCCGGCTGTGCTCGCGAGTTCGTTTCAAAGCGACACGATAAAGCTCGTCTTCAATAAGCGGCTGGACCCGGCGCAGGCGTGCAACGTGTCGAACTACTCGCTTTCCTCGGGGCGTGTGGATTTTGCGCGTGTCGACGGGAACATAGTCTACTTGTCGGTGTCCGGTGTGGGTCGGGGCTCCGTGCTCACGATCAGCGGGCTCTCCGACGACCCGTCGCGCAGACTATACCACGACAAGCCCGCGTGCGTGATGCCTGAGCCGGTTGAGATAGCGCTGGAGTGAGTCGGGGTCGGCAGACGGTCGGACTCCTCACCCATTCTCGACATCCACGGCATATGCATTTCGGCTTTTGCAGCCCGACGCCGACTTCGCGCTCTTGACACCGCCCTCAACCTACGGAATAATCCATTAGACATTAGCCTCGGGCAGCGCGGCTCGCACTTGGAGGAGCGCAGGATGAGAGCGGTTGTACTGTGGCTGGCGTGTGCCTTGACTTTCGTCATTTCCAGGCAGCCCTGCTTTGGTGACACATTGGTCCTGGAGGATCCCCTGATCACCGGCACAACAGGAACGCGCCTCGGGGGGACTTTCACCGGCGACGGCTGGCGCGTGGACGGCCAATACGATTCCATCTACTGGCACCTGCCCTACACAATTCAGAAGGGTGCGGTGGAGTTCCGAATTCGCGGTATAAAGCCCAACGAATGCAGGCCCGGAATGCAGGACAAAACAGAGATTTTACACATGTATGACTACACCTACGCCAATTCGGACACAAGCTACGCCCCGGGCTATCGAGACAACCCCTACAAGCACTTCATTCGCAAGACAGGCTGTATGGATCCTCCGAGGACGGACTCGTTCGAGCTGCTCCTCAAGATAGAGGACGAATACACCGAGCCGGACAGCCCCGTGATGGCCTGGGACGAGAACACCACCTACCTGATCCGCGAAGAATGGGAGCCGGACGGGCAGGGCAACACGGTGTTTCGGGTTTACCGCGACGGCGTCTTGGTGAAAACGATGTCCGTTCCTGGCTACTATAACCCTGTAGGTCACTGTGTCCGGATAGCTGCCAGCACGCGCAGAGCGTCCGACGCAGGCGCGCCAGTGGGCGCCGTCTATCGCGACCTAAGGGTATGGGACCGCAGCGATTCCGCCCCTCGGGCTCCCGAGATCACATATCCGCGACCTGACACCATCTTAAACACGACCTCACCAGTGATCAGATGGATCGGCGACCGCCACTCCAAGTATCAACTGCGGATTACGACCGCCGAAAACCCCGAAACCGGCGTGGTATGGGATTCCGGAACCGTTGTGTCAAGCCAGGGGTACGGACAGACAGGCGCACTTGCCAACAAGAACACCTACTACGCTTTCGTAAGGATCTGGAATGGCGCCGGCTGGAGTCCATGGAGCACGCCAGGAGTTCGCTTCAGTGTGGATTCTTCTTACACCGAGCCGAACCGAGGACCCGTGACTGTTTCGGGTAGGTCGCTGTGCGACGCTCAGGGACCTTTTCTGGGCCTCGGCGCTACCTATATGTGCGCACTTCGAAAGTGCAAATACTACCGACAGCGATTCGAGAACGACCTGGCGTTCCTAGCATCCAGGGGATTTAACTATGTGCGCATACTGACTATGGTGGGCTGGCAAGGCAAAGAGATAGCACCCGTAACCTTCCAGAGCCCTTACGGATACCAAGTTGACGCCTGGCCCGACTACTGGACCCAATTCAAGGACTGCATAGACCTAATCTACAAATACGGTATGCGCACAGAGATAACGATTTTTGCCGATGCGCAGACGTGTATGCCGAATACTGCCGACCGTTACGCTCACATGGATCGAGTTTTGGCAAATATTGCGGGACGGGAGCACAAGATCATACACCTTGAAGTGGCAAACGAGTACTGGCAGAACGGATTCCCAGACCCTGACGGCGTGACGACAGTCCGCCAGTTCGGCAGGTACCTCGCCGACCGCACGAGCGTGCCGGTGGCTTTGAGTTCGCCCTCAGGAGGAGACTGCGCCGCCGCCCAGACAATGTATGCCGGTAGTGCCGCCGACATTGCCACGATTCATTTCTCGCGCGATACGGGAACGTTCGAGGGTGGGTGGTTGCCGGTTCGCGACTGCTGGTGGGCAGTGAACTGTCCTGGTCTGCCGCCGGTTTCATCAAACGAGCCGATTGGTCCTGGTTCCTCGGTCAGTTCGGAAACTGATCCAATCAAGCTTGTTTCCGCTGCCTGTTTCGCATGGACTGTGGGCTTGCCGGCTTACGTTTTCCACTCGCGGGCTGGTGTCTACGGCAGCTATCATTTCTTCGACATGGCTGGTGTGAACAGCTATATGAGGGCTCGGAGCATCCTGCCACCGGATCTGCCAAACTGGACCCGCAACGACGGAAAGGAGCAGTCGGCGCCGTTTACTGTTTACTGCAATGGAGTAGCGAACAAGTATTGGACGGATCCGGGTTTTGCGAACGCTACGAGCGGCTGTCACCGCAATGTTGGTGCGGTATGTGAGGACGAATTTGTTTGCTACTGCCAGGGGATTCTTCGTGATGGAGTTCAGCTGCAGGCTCGGAGACCGGTGAGCTTCAGGGTGTATGATCCACTGAGTGGTTCGGTTGTGCTGGAGGCGACAAAAGCGGCAGGAGATACGTTTACCCTTCCACAGGGGCCGGGAGCCTATATAATTCGCGGTAGATTCCTTGACGTGTCGTGCCGGAAGCTGAGAATCCGGGAGCGCAGCGCACCCATAATCGTGGACGGCGACCCCGCCGACTGGGACCTTGGGTCTTTCCAGACACCCGTGCGTGCCGGCGAGTGCGAAGTGGGGGATTTCGCGGTTGTGGGCTACTACAACGGCGTGCTGTATTATGAGGGCTACTGGAATGGCGGTTCTCTGCCGTCTGGTCCCTCAGATCACTCCGCGAGGGTATATGCACTGCAGGATCTGGACAGCTTCTATTTCCTTGTCCGGGTGGACGACGATGAAATAAACTGCTCGGCTCCCGTGGGTTCGAACTGGCAGAACGATTCAATCGAGATATACATTGACCCCGGCCATGAGCACGGCTCGTCGCCGATTGCCAATTCTAGCTCGGATGTACAGCTTGTCATAGATGCCCAGAATCAGCGCAACGTGTACTGCTGTACCGCAGCTTATAGGAGTGCGGTGTTGTCCGGGGTGAGTTCGGCGGTGCGTCGGGATTCCAGCGGGTGGTGGGCAGAGATCAGAATAGTCAAGGCGGCGCTGAATCCGGACGTAGGAGTGATGGGTTCGGTCGGTCTGGATTTTGTATTTAGGGACAACGACGGCCTTAACGATCCATCGAAGTCCACAGTCTACGCCTGGGCGGATGTCACAATCGGCGATGCTTTCCCCAGCAAGGTGCCTGATAAGTGGGGGGATGGGCGGCTTGTGTCGAGTTTGTGTTTTGCGGAGATATTTGCGTATCCGAACAGTCTACTAAACGGCAACGATGGCTGGTCCGGTACGGCGCTTTCTCAAATAATCGTAGAAAACGGTGCGGTGCGCATCACTGGCGGGGCGACGCAGTATTACGCGGATCGGTTGGTTTCATGCGTCGGTTCGAACGGCGCCGCGGGCATCTGGGCGAAAGTAAAGCGCGGGTCGGGGGAACAGACAATGTGGAGTTTGTATTTCGACGACCCGGCAGGTCTCAACATAGCCCGCTGGTACGGGCACGGCACCACTGCCAGAGGCCGCATCGGCGGCGGCACACAGGTGACTCCTCCGCAAACGCTCACCGGCGGCTGGGATGCTCTCTACGTGAGGGTTGACTTTACAAATAACACCAGCGCGTTTTTCTTCAACGGCACTTATATAGGCACGCTCAATCACTCGGAGTTCGGCGCGGGGGACGTGATAGGTCGCGTGAGAATAGAGCGCATCAACAACGCGGAAGCAACCAATCACTACGTTTACCTGGACAACATATTGATCGGACCGGCGGACGACCTGCCGCCGACGTGTGCCGTTTCACAGCCATCTGTTCCTATAACTATTTCTGGTCCGGTTTCGTTCACCGTGTGTTTCAGCGAGGCTGTCTGGGGTTTCGACGCCTCCGACGTTCTGATCACAACAACAGGAAATGTTTCGGTGTCCAATCGGACGGTGGAGGAGTCTGCCCCGGGCATCTATCTTGTCACGCTGTCGGGGATAAGTGGTTCGGGAAAGCTGGGAATCGTCGTTCCACCGGGGGCTTGTGTGGATGCGGCTGGGAATCCGAATGTTGAGGGTGCCTCAAGCGCAAAGCTCATCGTGGCGGGCAGCGACGGTTCAATAACCGCCATCAAGAACCTTCCTGACGGAGCAGAGGTTGTTCTCCGAAACAAGGCCCTGTATCTCAAGCGGCAGACCTTCGGCTACATCGAGGAGCCTGACAGGAGCAGTGGCATCAGGGTTGAGGGCGACATGGCCTGTGCAGAGGACGATCTGGTGATGCTCGCAGGAACTATGCAGACAACCGCCTCAGGCGAGCGCTACATCATGGTAGACGCCGCGGTCCAGTGCGGTCGCCTTTCGCTGAAACCCCTCGGCTCAAACAATCGGAGCGTCAAACAACGGTTGATGGACGGGATGTTCGTTAGAACCTGGTCGAGGGTGGTGCCTGGGTCTGTGAGGGAGAACAGCTTCCGCATTACCGATGGCTCCGACAGCACCGGAATCAAGGTTATCACGAGCGGTGCGCCAAACGTTTCCGACAACCAGCTCACGGCGGTTTCTGGGGCCGCAGGTTGGGAAGGGGAAAGGGTAATCTACATCAAGGAATAGATGCAGCCCTCAGCCGAAGTGTCAGAAGCATACAGCGCGCACCGCCGCGCAGGGATCCCCTTTTAGAAATAACCCACTTTGTCCCAGTAGACGTCCCTCACGTGACAGTCAGCAAACAGAACCAACGCTCGGTCGCCGTTGTTGCCGTGATTTCCTGGCACGTGGCGGTCTGGGAACCGCGGATCGTTCGCCCAGAACTTCCAGCCGCTCGATATGCACGCAGCGATAATGGTTTGCGACATCGTGGAGCGCAGGGACCTGTAATCGAACGAGTCCAGGTTAACCATTCGAGTGGGGTATCCGCTTTGGCTTATGCAAAGCGGCAGGTGAGCCCAGTAGGTATCGTCGAATGAGTCTCCCCGTTTGACAAGCCAGGCGCAGCTTGTGTAAGTCGTCCACCGCCATTTACCGTTATCCAGTGACCACACTGCCGGGCTGCCGTCGGAGTGTTTCTCGAGATCGGCCCAGAGGGACCTGTGAGGTTTGCTGGGACACTTAAAGACGTCCACGTTCTTCACATAAGCCTGCAAAGCGGATGCTAGGCTGTCCTTCGACCTGATGCTCCCTCGGTAGCTCGGGTGGTTCACCATCCAGATGTTGCCCACAACCGGACATGTGCCGGAGTAGCTCTCTGCGTAGTTCTGGATGGCGATGCCTATCTGACGCAGGTTGGCAATGCACCTTGAGATGCGCGCATTTTCCCTTGCGCGTGCAAAGACCGGGAAAAGTATCGCGGCGAGTATTGCGATTATTGCTATCACTACGAGCAGCTCGACCAAGGTAAATGCTTTTCGGCGGTTCATTGTCTCACAGCCCCTGGGTTAAATGAGTTTCGCCGCTTCCTATTTCTCCTTGTTCTGCCCCTGCCGGGCACAGTAGATATTATCGGTCCGAAACGCGGCCACATATAACAAAGAATCGTCCGCCCGTGCTGAAGCAGACACGGGCGGACGCACAAACCGCAAGCCGAAGTTATTCGGCTCTTCGCACGATAACGATGTCGTCGCTCGATCTAGGATAGATTATCCGCTGACCGGGAACGAAGTATGTCTTGACACCCATACCGGTGTCGAACTTGTAGGAGAAGTCGAGGCCCACGACGCCGGTTACCTCGATGAAGTCTCCGACATTGACGCCTGCCAAGCCCGGATCGAACAGGACCTTGATGCCGGGTACAGTCTGCTGCGTATCGGAGAGATCCCAGTACTTGGTAACGGCGCCGCTACCGTCCTCCAGGGTGAACCAGTATCTGAATCCTACCGCTCCGGCCCAAAGATCGTCATAGGGGATCGCGGCAACTCTGCCTGCCAATCTGACAAGCAGACCGACGTTGCTCAGTCCGGCGGCAGGATCAGTTGCAGGCTGCGCGCCTTTGGCGTATCCGCCGACGTTCTTCACGGTCATACCCAGCGGCTCAACCGAACCAGTGCCGACCGGGGTGACATTCGCGTAGCGAATCACCGCTTCCCCATCTACCACGTCCAGCAGACCGGACACGTTGACCGTCTCGCCAACGCTTGGTATAGAGCTGGACGCAGAAGGCATTACCTTGATCCCGGCGGTGCGGTCGGCGTCTTCGATGTAGAAGAACTTCTCGTCCGCATAGGTTACAACCTTGGGCGCGTCAGTCTGAACGATGAGTCCGGGCCTGTAGTCTTTGGCTTTGCCGATGCTCAGCGGTCCCGGAGCTTCGATGTGCGCCGCGTAGAGGTTGTATACTCCCGTCGTGGGGTTGCAGGTGAGGGCGTACATCGTGTCGGTATCTTTGTCGAACATTAGGTTCATGACTATCGATCCGGGCTCCGGTGCCCCCTCATCGCCCAGGGTCGGCTTCGTGCCGGTGAATGAGAATGGTATGGTCATCACACGGTCTATCGGGCCGTATGAATAGTTGGGTGCAGCATTTATTGCGAACCAGGCCTCGCCGGTGTACGGATTGACCTCGAGAGCCTGCACCCAGTAGATTCCGCCGTTTCTCTTGCCCGGAATGAACGAATTGACCTCGTCGTAACCGTTCACGTGCCAGACTTTGGCTCCCGCTATCTTACCGCTCGAGTCGAATATGGTCGGGTTGTCCATGCTTCCATCGAAGCGGGTCATTATGTTTGTCAGGAAGAAGTTGGTCATCGGATGGTAGGATCCGTCCAGCCACCGATGGTACTTGGTTGCCATTTCGCCCGGCGCAATGTAACCGGCGCCTATGCCGAGCCAGTCGTAGGTAGCGGTGATATTATTGCCGCCAAAGAAGTTCCATCCAACCCAGCCGCCGCCGGTTGTATAGCTGATGGGCCCATCGTATACCGTGCTGCCATTCCAGATGAGTTTACATTTGTCGTTGTCGCCGTCAACCGTCAGGTAGAATTCGTTCCAAGCACCGGGAACCACATCGCCCAAGTCCGCAAGGACAGTGGAACCCCTGTCTCTAAGCACGAACTTGCCACCGACTATGGCGATATCGGCCATGCACCTATGACCGTTGGCAGCTTTCTGGGCATTGTTGTAGCTGTAGATTATCTGCTGGTCGCCGGAGTAGCTGTCTACTCGGAACCGCGCCGCTATAGTGGTCGCGCCGCTCGGCACTCCGGGCCAGTCTGTCTCGTAGCCCCTCTGCGTTCCGTCGGAACAGGTTATCTGTATTCCCGAGTTGCCGCCGCCCAGGTCGATTATTTGGGTGTTGTTTGGTCCTGAGTTGCGGTTGAGGTTGAAGAAATCGTAGCCGTAGTAATAACCACTTTCCGCTCTCTCACCACGCGGACCTACCCACATGACCTTTCGAATGGGGTCATAGGCGTTGGCGGTGTTCCACTTGCGGCCCCACGTGGGGTTGGAGTGGTTCTCGCTCATGTCGACGCAGGGATCGGTCCACGAGATTAAGTTGCACTGCCAATTCCAATTGTAGTACGGACCGACTATGGCAAACTTGCCGTCGCCGACATATTCGAGATCCAGCATCTTGTGCGTTTCGCTACTGCACTCCTTAGTTCCAGCGGGTCTGGAAGCTTCCTCGACGACCCCAGCGGCGGTGTCATAGCGCCAGAAGAAGTGGTATCTCCAGTAGCTGCTGACACCGTTCTGTGTCCAGTAGATATTGCCGTCGTCGCCCACAGCCATGCCGCCGAGTCTATTTTCTGGGGGTGATTTCCACGGCACGGCTTCGCCTGGCGAATAGATCATGTTTACAGTAACGGTGTTGTTGGGGTTCAGCTGCAGTCTAAGTATGCGGCTGGTTGTAACTTCCCAGCTCCACTCGAGATGGATGTAGTTCTGGAGGGCATAAACAGCACCATCTCCTCCGACGACCAACTTAGTCACACATCCCGGGTAGCCCAGAGCCTTTAGGTCTACGTCTATCTTCGATGCGAAGTTTGGTTTGAAGACAGTGATGCCGCTGCTGCGAGGTTCGGGGCTGGCGCCACCGTCGCTGCTGTAGCTGACCGCTGCCCATATGTTGCCTGCGGTATCCTTGACCATGTCGCAGAAAACGACACGCTTGTAATCGCGAATCTGGCTCGGGTTTTCAACCACAAACCCAGACGTGCCTACATGAGTCCACGTTGCGGCTGCTACTGCGCCCGCTGAAGCAAGCAGGCACAACAGAACTACCGCAGTCGCTCTCAGCTTCATCTCCGCAATACCTCCTGATTCTGAGTATTTAATTATTAGAGGTTGTATTGCCGTCTTGGCACCTGCAACAATTTTTCTTTCTCGACCACTACGAACCGGCATCTGCAGGTATCATACGCAATACCAGACGGCGCGATAGCACACCCTATGCGTAATATGCCCTACCGAACGCACAATGTCAAGTAGAATTTTTGATTTTCTAAACCGTTTTTTCTGCGAACTTGCTCTAGGCACGTTGGTCGATGCGCTTTTCTGGCAATCAGCGCCGGCGGCTTGCACCACGCCCGACAAGCAGGTAAAAATACCTGATTTTTTGACAAGGAGTTGACACCGCACTGATTCGGTGGTATCTATGCAGTACCAGTGAGCGCAGAGCTTCGTGCGCTGGGACAAACGTTTTAGTATCCACACAGACACAGAAAGGAGGACGAAAGAAGAGATGAAGAGACTTTTGCCGATCGCAGCTGCCCTTGCTCTAGCATTGTGCAGCACGGCAGCCACGGCGGCCCTGTTCTGGGACTTCGAGACCGGAATGCAGGGCTGGACATGGAACACCACCGGTAGCGGCACATGGGTGCCCGGGCAATACATCGCCCCCGGCGATCCGCCTCCGCTTTTGGTGACAGGCGGTCTGGGCGATGTATACGGCGTCAGCGGCGGTAACCTGTACCTACCTGGCGACTCGCTCAGCAGAAGCGCGGCGGTGTTTGACCTTTCAAGCTACCTGGTAGGCGGCAAGACCAACAGCTTCCTACTACGGGCTGATGTGTACATCCCGAACCTTCGCCCGTACAGTGGTTTCCCGAACAACTACCCAGGCATGATGAACCAGTACTCCGGCATCTGGATGCTGGCTGCTGGTACGAACTGGGGAGTGGGAATATATGGCAAGCCGCAGAAGGGAAGCCAGTGCTACCTGGACTTCACCGCAGATGATTCCTGGCCTGAGCGCCGCAAGGAC
>JARYME010000074.1 GCA_029907315.1 Armatimonadota bacterium
ACCGTGCCAGCCGACGTCGATACGCTGCTCCAGTTTCCCGCTACGTCCTTTGCTTTTACGCTCCAATAGTAAACAGAGCCTGGGGTTGGTAGACTTGGCAAGTGGTAGACAGCCCCGGTCTCTCCCCCAGCAAGAGTCCAGTCCAGAACCTCAACACCACCCGGGGAAGTACCAATTGCGTAGTAGTAATCGCTTATGCCGCTTGTCGCGTCCGCACCGACCCAAGAACAAGTGAGGTCATCACAGCTAGAATCTCTCACTGCGGCGTATTTCGGCGCTTGGACCTGGCTGACCAAGGGACTGTCGCCATCAAAATAGTAAGGACCTTTGTCGAGACTGCCGTTTGGAACTCCTTCTGAGTTGTAACCACGCACGTGCAAATACCAACCATTCTTGCCGGAAACTGCTTGCAGGATAAGCGAACCGCTAGCCCACTGCAACTCGCTTCCAGTCCAAGTGTGGGTCGGCGACTGATCCCAGGCGTATCTGAAGTATGCGACGTTTCCGGGCCCAAAACCGCTGCACTGGAAAGTGAAATTCGCAGTGTTATACCAGCAGCCGGCGGCACGGTCGCAAGTTACTACGACATCCGTCGGCGGCGCAGAAAGCGTGTACCGGCTTACCTGACTCGACAACGCCGACTCATTACCCGCATCGTCAAACGCAGAAACTCTGTAGGTGTACTGTGTATTCGGCTGTAGCCCGTCGTCCACATAGCTCGTGGTTGCCGAACTGCCAATACAAACGCCGTTTCTGTAGATTCTGTAGCCTGCGACACCGAAATTGTCAGTCGAGGGATTCCAGGAAAGATCTATGCGATTGGGCGCTACTGCCACTGCCGTTAAGCCCGAAGGAGATGAGGGTGGTGTTGTCTCGGGGCCAACGTACACCAGCTTAATTGCATCCGCGATCACCACCTTGCTGGATTCCCCGGTACCGTTGTGAAGCTCCACATATCCTACAGTACCCGCCTTGAATTCTATCCCGCTCGCGAATTTGTACCACTGAGATCCGTTCTGCTGCTGGTTAATCGTATAGTAACTCGTTCCATTGGCGTGCACAATGCTGAACGGTGCTGCCGTCGAGCGATTGCTGCCTTGAACGTAGTACGTGTACACATCGTACTTGCCTGGTGCCAGTATAGTCGGAGTCCATCTGGCAGTTCCGGTTGGTGACGATTGGGTTAGCATCCAGTGGTAAGAACTAGCCGATGGCGGCCACCCGCCCGCATAGGTGCCTATGGACCAGGAACCCGTAAATGTGCACGCTGGGTCTGCATCATCGATGATAATATCATCTACTTGTCCTGATGTGGAGAACGTAAAGTCCGGCGAGTATGAGACAAGTCCTGAACCATTTTCGGCCTTGATTCGGAAATGATACAAAGTATTCTGCGTGAGGCCAGTGAGATCAACGGAATGACTTGTCAAGTAACCGCCGTTCTCGGCAGCCGACTTCCCATAGGCCGTGGTCAGTCCGTATTCCACCTCACCTGTTGAAGGATCATCAGTAAGCCAAGTTATTCGGGCCGAATTGCCTGTTATGTTTGAAACCTGGACGTTGTATATCGTCGGAGCGGTGGCATCTGCTGCGGTTGAGAATGTGTAATCGCCCGAAACAGACTCCAACCCTGAACCATTTTGACTACGTACACGGTAGTGATAGGTCCGACTCGCGATGAGACCTGTAATTGTCTGGCTGTGGGAGGTAACCAGGTTTGAATCCAACGGTGTAACTTGGCCGTAGGAATTGGTCAAGCCGTACTCGACTTGACTCGTAGAAGGAACGTCGGTATCCCATTTAATCTGCGCGGACGAAGACGTAACGTTCTCAGCCCTCACATTTGATATCTGCGGAGGAGGATTGGTGCTGAGCTCAAAGTGGGTGACGTACATGTTACCCGTAACTTCGCCTATTCGCACGACTACTTGCTTGCTCTGACTCTGATATCCGGGATACCACGCAGTAACAGTGTATGTACCGGGAGTCAGGTCTATAAAAGCGTACCAACCCATGCCGTCACAGCGCATCGTCCGGTTCTCCGGACCGGTTATGCTCACCTGGGCACCATAAGCACCATCAGCCCAGGCTCCGGTGGGGGCAAGCGTAACCTGCCCGCTGATGTGTCCCTTAGTCGGCGCAACTTTCCATGGCATAGGCGGAATGTCAGCCCAGGTCGGGGTAACTTCAGAAACCAAGCGAGGACTAAACGAAGACCAAGACCCGCCACTGTACGGCACGCGGTATGAATAGCCGCAAAAGCCCTGGGCATAATTGCCGTTTGCCGAAGGATCCCTAGTCATCTTCAGCTCAAGGATGGCGTTGTCCAAGGAGTTCAAATAGATCCCAGGACCTATAGCGACGTGCCTATTGCCTTTGCGATCTTTCTCAAAGTTCATCCATCTCACATAATCGTTTGGATAGGAAGCGTAGTCGTAATACGTCATAGGAATCCCGATGTCGATGATGCCTTCTTGCATCCAGCTGTCCCAATCGGAGTACACTTCGTAGTAGGGACGGGTGTTCATAAAAGCACTTCGAGTGGATGAAGTAGGCGAGGGATTCCAAGTGACAAAAGCCCCCGAGAGCTTCACGTGCGGTTTCACAGCCTGGATTCTGGCGTAGACTTGCCGGACCAATGCTGTGACTTGATCTCGACGCCACTGGGCAAACTCCGCATCGTTGTAAGCCGGGGTGCTCGTTCGCCCATAGCGGGCCTTAAAACGCTCTATACTCCTCGGGTTGTAACCTTGACGTTGACCTGTGTAGCGAATGTAGTCAAAGTGCAGCCCGTCGATGTCGAAGTTTGTGACCAGGTCCATGCACACGTTAACAAGGTACTCCAGCGCGCGAGGATGACCAGGGTCGAAGGGTTTGTCCGACGGTTCAGCACCTGAATCATCTCTCGTGATCCAATAATTTTCCGGGTCGGAAGGATCATTGTGCTGATAGTAAACGGGAGACGTGCTGCTGCCGGAACTTGTGGCGAATGTCACAATCCACGCGTGAACTTCAATCCTTTTCTTGCCGCCCGTGGTATCGTGAGCAGCATTGATTACCGCCTGCAGAGCGTTGAAATTGGCGGGCGACAAGCCAGAAAAATAGGGTTCGCCAACTGCAGATGGATAGCACACATCGGCGCGCCGCCGCACCTGCACTACTACAGCATTGCAGTTCGCCTGCCTAATCTTGCCCAAGCTGTTGGGGTCACCAACCACACCGAGCAAGTCGTCAACCTGGGACTGACTCAGAATACCGTTGCCCCAAGCATCAACCCAAAAGGCACGGAATTCATCAGCCGACGCGCGAGGCTGCAACGGGGTCACCAATGAGGCAATCAAGACGACCATCCAGAGACGCAAAGAGTTTCTTGAAAATATCACCATACACTTCACCCCCATGCGGTCCAACTGTTGGCCGCATCAGGAGGAGAAATAGGACTACCATACGACACGAGCGGGCAACCGCCCTGCCCGCTTCGCACCGCGCCGCGTCTTATAGAACGGCAAGTGCCCAAATCCTCTCCCCTCTGATTGCATCTTACCTCCATTCTCCAAATATTGTCAATGGAATTTCGTTTGCCGCCTCATGGGAAAACGTGCTATAATCCCACCGATTATCGAAACAGGGAGGCCTTATGTCAGTGCGGGCACACACTTGGGCAGAGCCAGATCTGTATTTACTTGTGGATCCAGATCTGGTGGCAGAATGTAAGAACGTCACTCGGCGTCTGTGCAGAATTGAAAAGGAGGCAGATCCGGTTCTAAAACCAGAGAAACCATGGGAGGGAGTCGCGCCGGACGGCAGTGTGACTTCTCTACAAGACCCGTTCTACGGGGTTGTACTTTACGACCCCACAGAGAAGCTGTTCAAGGCTTGGTATAACGTCTACGACCGATTCGCAAACCGAGTGTACAGCCCGCCCGTCGTAGACCAAGGATACAGCTGCAGATACGCAGTTTCAGAGGATGGCATTAATTGGGTCAAACCTGAAATCGGAGAGGTTCTGTACGACGGGTCTCTGCAGAACAATATTCTGCGCTTTAAGAATGTACACACTGAAGGAACATCCAACTTGGGGGAACAGGTGTGGAACGTTGTGCCCTATGAATTTCCTGACAGTGAGGATAGGTACGTGGCGAGTTTACAGTCCAGCTACCCTGACCCACTCTACAGTCACGGCATCACAATGTGCTATAGTCCGGACGGAATCCATTGGCGAATGCACTTCCCACCGGTATTGACATACGAGGGCGACTGCCACGGCTTTTGTTGGGACCCCGTAACACGAACCTTTTTGCTCACAACGCGTTCCCACGAGTACGGCAATCTCTGCCGCCGATGGGGCAAACAGTGGAAACGACATATAGCACTCTTTAGAAGCCGCGACCTTATTCACTGGACGGCGGCCACCACCATACTCGAAGTCGACGATCAGGATCCAGAAGATGCTCAGCTATACCTGATGTACATAGTCCCCTATGGTCATCTTTACCTCGGTCAGCTGCTTATGTTCTATACCCACGAGATGACACTGGATGTACAGCTTGCTTTGAGCCGCGATCTAACAAACTGGAAAAGACTGCCCGAAAGAGAACCTATACTCAAGCGCGGCGACCAAGGCGATTGGGATTCGAAGCACGTTGCACTAACACATAATCCGCCCCATCCAATGGGCGACAAAATGCGTTTTTGGTACGCCGGTAAAAATGCGCCGCATTACCAAGCAGGCTACGGAGCAATGGGTACAGGCACCCTGAGGCGCGACGGCTTCGCGTGCTACGAAGCTGGAGATACTGAGGGAGTGATCACGACTATACCATTCCGTCCACCGCGACCAGGTTCGGCAACGCACCTGATTCTCAATGTCGACGCAAGTAAGGGCCAGGTGGTAGTGGAGGTTACCGACAGAGACGGCAACCCACTTGAGGGAGTAACCAGGAACGATTGTATACCGATAACCGGGAATCACATCCGCACAGTGGTCGGTTTCAAGGCCGGACCTGGCCAGTACTTCAGCCGCGGAAACTTCCTGCGCTTTACGGAGGATGTTCGGTTTCGGTTCTATTTGTGCAATGCTAAACTTTACGCATTCAAGGTAGCAAACTACGAACCGCAGTGGCCACAAGATTAGCAAAACTGCCGAAATAGGCAATCATAAGAGAGGCGCGCGATGGAAGAGGCTTACAGCACGACAGCACTCAGACCGTATGCCGTCATTGACGACGCCGGTCCCGACCACGGTCAATACATAAACTCGTTCTGCATCACCAAACAGGGCACGTGGCTTATCAGCGTCACTATTGGTCACAGCCGATGGGGTACTACTTATACTCGGCGCAGCACTGACCGCGGAAGAACCTGGGAAGACCGAGTATACGTGGTCGAACCTGGCAAGCTAGAAGCTGGAAGAACAATAGAAATGGGGCAATTGCTGCCGTTGGAGGATAGAATCTATCAATTCCATATCCAGCACACGCGCGTCGACACCAGGTTCGGCGAGCTCAGATACACAGTAAGCTACGACGACGGCAGGTCGTGGGAAGGTCCTGAAGGCCCGGGAACTCTATACAGCCTCGAAACGCCTGCCTATGAGCTTTCGCCGCAAAGAGATGGCTGGCACTTGATGGCTCCAGGCGTAACAATCCGCTCGAACGAACGCCAACCAGGCGCCAGCAACACCGAGTGGCTCTTGCCCATGAATGTTTCGACAGACCCGCTGCCGCTTTCGGAAATCAGGTCCGAATTGGTCTTCGCAATTTCAAAAAACGTGTTCACTGCCAAGGATCCTGCTGATATATCGTTCGAGTTCTATCCACCCCCTCCGCACGGTGTAAGAGTGCCGCTGGAATCATCGCCAGGCGAATCACTCGGTCAGGAACCGCAGGTCGTCCAGCTTTCAGACGGCAGGCTCTTCTGCGTGTGCAGAACGGGAAACGGCTGCATCTATTACACGCTGTCGGAGGATGCGGGACGTAGCTGGAGGGAAGCACGACCACTGTGCTATTTCGAGGGAGGGCCGAGAATTCTTCACCCAAACTGCCCGTGCCCGTTAACGAAACTGTCGGGCAACAGGTACGCACTCCTTTTTTGTAACAACGATGGCACTGCGTTCGGCGGGAAGGATCCATTCGACCACACTAAGAACCGACAGCCCGTCTACATAACTATTGGCAGAGAGACAGGAGCAAAAGAAGGTCAGCCTTTAGCATTCTCTGAACCGCGGCTGCTTTGCTCGATCGAGGGTTTACATCCAGAACGACACTGGCGCGATCTAACTTACGGGTTCTTCCTCGAAGACCAAGGCGAGTACTATCATTTCTACAACGCAGTTTGGCGATTCGTGCAGGTCAATAAAGTAGACCCCAAACTTGTTGAATAGAACTGGCGTATTTATGTATTTTCGGCAGTCCGGGAGAGAAAAAATGAGCAACTTGGGATTTGGAATACGTATAGCCGCTGTAACCGCGCTCGCACTTCTACCACTGAACACACTGGCAGCAGCGAAATGGGCGGTTCTGGGTGCGCGGTGGAGACCAGATGCCAATCCATTCATAGCTCAGCAGGTGTGGGAAGACTACATTTGGACGGAAGGCTGGGGTTATGAGGAACAGTTTTACCCAAAGTATATGCGCCCTGCGGGCAGCCTTCATATTGTGCTTCGCAATGATTCTGGCAAGACGGACTCCATTGCTCTAGTTTCGTTCGACGGAAAGCCGCTGGAAAAAGTATCTACCAGCGAGAAATCGCTCGGCGAGATAGTGTGGTACTTGATCGAATCTCCCCAACTGCCAGTAGATCCAAGACGCCCGGACGACGGCGACCTGAACTTACAGAAAGACGTTCCACCAGGGGAATGGGTGAGCTGCACTTTGCGCCTGCGCAATCCTTTGACAAAGCCCTGTACAGTCGGCTTCCGCAATGGTTCGGGAGAAAACGTGCTTGTCACCGTAGAACCGCGCGTTCAAACACAACGAATAGAATCCATATCCTTTTCGCCCGGCATAGATACTATCTACGTGTACGTACGTTCGCTGAAAGGTAGGGCACCGAGACACGCAAGACTGCGGCTAGACGGAAAAGATGTAAGTTCAAAGATCACGCAAGGCCCTCTAAAGTCCAGATTGGTATTAGTCAGTGCCAAGCTCTCACCGGCTTGGAAGTATGGGTCATTCCACCTGGTCGAACTAGAAGCGGGAAGCGAAAAGCTTGTTGAATCAGTTCGGGCCTGGGACGGATATTTTTGTATCGGTCTTTTCGGTACGGCCGACAAGGAACACGTCACTGCTGCCAAAGAGAAAGGTATAAATACGTATTTCTGGAACGTTTCGGACATCCTTGACCAAGCGGAGATGTGTACTATACCTCACGGTGCTTCGGCGGAATGGAAACCCAGAACCGCAGGGTCGAAGAAAGGTGTACTCTTCCTTTACAACAAGGACGAACCAGATGCTCACGACGCAGCCAGTGGAGAGAAGATCCCCTTCCCGCACAGGTTGGGGCTGAATGCGCAATCGGAGGTGATTCCAGCACAACGGATGCAGCGACGTCTGCTGCCAACTGTGCCCAATCTGCTGTTGGTTGACAACACCTACAAACCCTTGAACTATTACGTATACGGACAGATACCCGACATATTCAGTACCGACCCCTACGTACCACTCAACGGCAGGCAGGTGGATTACGTTTATCACGCCCTCGAATGTGCGCGTGATGCTTCCACGCCACGGCCGGTAGTTTCAGTGCTCTGGGCTTGCAGTTTAGGAGGAAAAAGAAAGTTCGGCAGCAACGCACCCACTCCCGAGGAAATGCGAATGATGATCTATTATGCAGTCGGGTGCGGAGTAAAGGGCATCGGTTACTTCATCGACATGACAAAGGAAACCGGGGAAGGACAGTTTGTAGGCTTATCTGACATCAAACCTTTGTGGGAAGCTGTGGGGCAGGCAAACAGGGAGGTTGCTGTGCTGGCTCCTTTCCTGGCGATAGGATGCCCGGCAGGAGCATATTCGGTTCAAAACAATGTGTGGACGCGAACCATCATGTGCGGTCCTGACGCTGCCGTGATAGTACTCGTTAACACACGTCACTACATAGCGTTCGAAACGCAGCGAGAAACTTCGTTTCACTTCCCACTAAAGGGTGTTCGAGCAACAGTGGAACTCCCACCGGGATTCAACTCCGCTATAGTGGAGGAGGTTGTCGACGGAATGCTGAAACCTATTCCTCACGCGCTGGGCAACAATCGTCTGACGTTGAACTTGGACTCGATCGATGCGGCGCGAGTATTCCTGGTAAGAAAGAAATGAAGCCGGCGATCTACAACCTCCGCGGTAGATACTATTCCTCGGATATTCACGTAGACGCCACTATCGTGCACAAGCACAGCTCGGGCCGAGACCTTACAAACCAACAGCCGTGCGCGGTAATCCTGTCTGACGGCACGTGGATGGTCTGCTGGACACAAGCTACAGAAGAAGCAGCCAAAGACGAAAGTGTCGTTGGCGCAACTAGTTTTGACGGCGGAGAAACTTGGTCTGAGCCGTATTACATTGAAGAAGCAGTGGATGGACGTACCGCTTCATGGGGAATGCTATTTGCCGTGCCGCACACAGAGCGAGTCTACTGCTTTTACTGGTTCAATGAAAATGCTTACTGGTTGCGCGACGCGGGGACAATCTATTTCCGGTATAGCGAAGACAAAGGAATAACGTGGAGCCAACGGTACCGAGTAGTGCTCCCTCGCCACAAACTTGACCCAGACGGTGCCGAGATGCACGGGTGGAACACCGGTTTCCCCATTCTTGCACCGGACGGAGCAATGTTGTTGGGGTTTACCAAGATCAACGAGCCAAGCATGCTCCGAGAAGCACCGGGCCATTTATTCGGAGATCCGGACTTCTGGTGGTGTGAATGCTTTTTTCTTCGGTGTTCCAATATAATCCGAGAGGATGATCCGCAGAAGCTCGAATTCACTGTTACCCCTCCGGGAGATACGGGATTGTGGGCGCCGCACATGGAAGAACCCGGGAGACATTTTTTGCAGGAGCCGTACATGACCGTGTTGCCGAGCGGACGTATCGCAGCCACGTTTAGAAGCAGGACAGGATATCCCTACTACTCCGTAAGCGACGACTGCGGGATTAGCTGGTCAACCCCAAGACCATTAAGGTTCGCCCCGGGCGGAGACAATATGAAGCATCCGTGCGGTCCGTGCCCCATATACTGCACCAGAGACGGCCGTATAATCTTCTTTTTCCGGAACGACAACGCGCCCCTACCTGATCCCGTCTTGGGAGACCACCTGAACTACTGGCGAAACAGGGACCCGTTTCACGTCACAGTGGGCAGGGAATCGCCACTAGTCGCACGCGGCCGTTCACGAAGCGATTGCGATGATGACAATGCTGGGCTGTATTTCAACAAGCCGCGCATCATCCTCTCAGGAACCAACGTTGACCCACAGGACGTTCGGCCTCACCGCACGGCCCAATACCCGCAAATACTCCAATGGGCAGATAGATTCTTCACAGTTTATTCTAGCGAGAAGACTGATATCCTGGTTAAGGAAATTCCCTGCGAACTACTCATCTGAATTACTACTAAGGGGGTGAAGCAATGCAAGAGTTTCCGAATGTGATGGAGCTATTCAGGATTGACGGCCGAGTTGCGCTGGTAACTGGAGGAGCACGCAACCTGGGATTCGATATGGCTTTGGCACTGGCCGAAGCCGGCGCCGATGTCTGCATAACGTCGCGCAACTTGGATTCCGCCCGGAAATCCGCAGCAGAGATTGCAAACCGGACTGGAAGAAGGACACTGCCTTTGGCGCTGGACGTTACTGATGAAGCCCAGGTAGTATCAGCAGTCGATGCATGCCTTCAGGAATTTGGCAAAATAGACATATTGGTCAATAATGCGGGCAACGTTGTGAGCAAGCCTGAGACCGCTCAGATCGAGAACAGACCTTTGGAAGAGTGGCTCAACACGATAAACGTCAATCTAACAGGAACATTTTTGTGCAGCAAGCACGTTGTAGCGAAAGCGATGATACCCGCCAGGAAGGGCAACATAATCAACATCGGCTCTATAGCCGGCATTATCGGGAGAGACCGCCGAGTGTACGAAGGCACGGACATGGGTGGTTCGACAGTAGACTACGAAGCCGCTAAAGGAGGCGTCATCGCCATGACGCGAGACATGGCTGTGTATCTGGCACGCTACAATATAAGAGTCAATTGCATCAGCCCTGGAGGTTTCTTCAGAAACCAACCGGAACCGTTCGTGAAAGCTTACTGCAACGCCACTCCTATGGGGCGAATGGGGATCGACGGATTGGAGATGAAGGGTCCGGTAGTGTTCTTGGCATCAGACGCGTCAAGCTATGTCACAGGACATAATCTGGTAGTAGATGGCGGTTTTACCGTTTGGTAGATACGTGGGCGGGGAGTTGCATATGACACAAGAATGGCAAGAAAAGAGCGCCCTGGTTGTCGGCTTCGGTTCAATCGGCCGCAGGCACGCGCGAGTGCTGAAAGAAATCGGTGTGCGAGACGTGCGCGTCTGCGAGACGATAGACGAACGCAGAAAGGCTGCCCAGCAGGAGTTGGGAATTGAACGAGTGTACGCGACGTTGGAAGAGGGCTTGGCGGAGAATCCGGATACGGTGTTTATTTGCTCTCCCACAGGCGAGCACATTGAACAAGCTATCGCTGCTGTACAATCCGGCGCCGACGTTATGATTGAAAAGCCCTTATCCACAACACTCGAGGGCGTTGACAAGTTAAAAACGCTCGCATCCGAACATGAGCGTGTGGTAATGGTTGCACACTGTTTCCGGTTCCACGATGGTCTACTACGCGCGAAGAAGTGGTTGGATGCTGGACGTATTGGTCGTCTTGTTGCTGTGCGCTGCTTGGTCGGCGAGTATATCCCTGAAGTGATGCCCGATTACCTCAACCGGTATGTGTCAAAATATAGCGGAGCATACGAGCTAATGCACGACATTGATCTTGCGCTCTGGTTAGCCGGACAAAAGCCGAAAAGGGTGTTCGGTATAGACGGCACGTTCAGCGACGTGCCGATGGAATCACCTGACCTTGTAGAGATGCTGATCGAGTTCCAGGATAGATGCGCAGCAAGCGTACATCTGGATTTCTTCCAGCGTGCAAGACGACGACAAACGGAGCTATTCGGCACCGAAGGGACAATCATAGTGGAATTTGCGAAATGGGATGAGTGCACAGCCTCGATCTACGAAGCAAAGAAGAGCCAATGGACTCACAAGCAGTTGAAAACGGATCGAGACGACATGTTTCGTGCTGAGGATCGGACTTTCCTTGAGGCCTGCGTTTCGCGAACGCCGGTACCAGTCGACATAGACGCGGGGGCTCAGGTCGTGAAGGTCATGTTAGCTGCCCAACACGCCTGTAAGACGGGGCAGGCGGTAGAGTTTTGAACTTCACCGAGAGGTCTTGATGATTGAAGCTCATCAACATTTTCTTCTTGACCAGCTCGCTGTTATTGGCTGCCGTAACCAGCGCTCACTGCGATGAGCTGAAAGTTTTCGCGGCGCATTACTATCCAGACACGCCGTTTCCTGAGTTTAGGAATCTCTGGCACGAGGGGTTCGCGCTGGCGCAGGGCCAAGAGTATACGCCTGATACCGATGCAGCGGGTGGATACATATTTGTGCATCTCCAGAACTTAGGTACAGCCGCAGTCACGATAGTCGATGTCACCGTTGAGGGCATAAAGCTCAGTGAAGGACTTGGCCGCACAAACGACGCAAACGGCGAGCTTTATGGGCACAGCGTCGCCGTTTCAAAAATTCCGGATTCAGCTAAGCAAAAGCTGCGAGATGCGGGAGAACCGGTGTGGTGGAAGGCTGAACCTCGTATCGTTCCGCCGAAGGGCTTGGGACAAATAGTCATTCGCTTGAGAAGACCCCCAAAGATAGAAACCGTCAAGATACAAATACTGGCTCAGTCATCCAACGTGTCGTGCTCTGTGCCGATGTTCGCTTGGAAACATAACCCCAGGTTTTCCGGTGTGTATTTCACACCACAGTTGGATACTATCTACGCGTACATAACACGCCCCAGAGGAGCAGTTAAGCCAAATCGGATATTCCTGGACGGAAAGGACATCACCGCCCTCTCAATAATAGGTGTAGACCCAGGCACAGATACCATACCGGTCGTTATCAGGCTCCCGAAGCAGCTCGATCTGATGTCCTACCATTGTCTGAGGGTGACATTTCCCGACGCAACTACTGCCACCACCGGCATAAGAGCATGGGGACACGAACTCGTGTACGGTATTTGGGGATCCGGCAGCGACCCATACACTGCCTACAAAGACTGGGCAGCCCACAACTTCAACGTGCGCATGGGCCACGGAGACAAACGTACAATGGAATTGTCGCTGGATCCTAGCGGTTTCGAATTTCTCAAGTCGCTGGGTTTCAGAAATATGGCAACCTGGTTCGGGAACGCTCGGAATCCCATTTTCTACTTCCTACTCGATGAACCGGATGCGCAAGACTACGGGATAGACGACTTACCTCCAAACGAACGATTGGGCTTGCTGGGACAAGCGCTTGTAGAGAAGGCCGACGAGCTGCGGCGTTTGGACCCCAAGACACCTATACTCCTCAACGTGGACGCAACTTATAAGCCCGAGAACTGGTTCACGTACCACCAGCTTGCTGATATTCCTTGCATAGATCCGTATTACCAGGGCGAACTGGATATGGTGTACACGAAGCGCCCCGGGCGGTACCAAGCTTTCACCAAGCCGACCTACGTCTACGCAGCAACAACCATTAGCCAATCTGCCTGCCAGCCAAAACCTCTCCACGTTATACTGTGCTCAACAAGGTACAATAATGAAATATCCAAAGGCGATTACAAGGGACGTTATCCGACACCCGAGGAGAAGCGCCTTGAAGTGTATTACGCGATCGGGGCAGGAGCGAAGGGAATTTCCTACTGGTGGTTTACGGCATCAGGTGAGTGCTACGGAATGGGGTCAGACGAACCCGAAGCAAAAGCACTGTATAAGGAGGTCGGTCTTCTCGGCGCTGAGCTGCGAACTGCCGGCCCTGTTATTACTCTAAGTCAACCCATCAAACTCGACATCAAGACCCCTCGACTGGTCTCAGCCCGATGCTTAGCACGAGGAACTGATGCTCTAGTGCTCGTAGTTACTAACGACAATGTTCTATGCGACCGATTAGGCACTGTCTATAAGCCTGCTGAAAAGGTTAATGTTACACTGCAGGCTCCCACGTGGTTGGATGTTGTTGACGCTTTTGAGATAAGGTTTGACGGCACAAGAGGGGTTACATGGAAACGCCAGGGCCGCTCAGTAGAGCTCGAGCTCGGCACCCTGCAGCTAACGAAGCTCGTTATACTGACTTCCGATCGTCACCTACGCCAAGCTCTGCAGGCGCTGTACGATAAGAAGTTCGCGGCGCACGTTCAAGCTCTCAAAAGCGGCGCGAGCGCGAACTAGCAAGCGCCTAAACTAAAAACGCAGGGTTACTCTTTCAAGAAAATCTCCACGACTGGCACAGCAACCTCGGGTTTGATTATTGGAAGCTCGAGTATCTCAGCACCCGGCATACCGCTCATTACTGAAGTGTGTACCTGCTTTGCTGGGTCTAGATTGAAGTGCTTGATCTCCGAGCCGTCGCTGAGCAACTGAGCGTACTCAACCTTTCCCGCTAAGCCCTTTAGGTAAACGTGTTTGTAGGGCCACGCGAAGAAGTGAAGATATAACCTATTGCCGTTTTGGGTGTATCTGCAATCCGGCGGAGGCTCATACTCGCTTGCCGTACAGCCGTAGATCGAGCGTGAATGAAGCCTCATCCATTCGCCAATAAACCGCAGTCGTTCCAAAGCCTTGGGCTCGAACTCGCCCCTGCCGTTGGGACCAACATTGAGAAGAAAGTTTCCACCCTTTGATACGCAGTCAATTAGCATACGAAGCAGCATATCCGGAGATTTCCAATGCAGTGCTTCCCTGTCGTATCCCCAGCTTACGTTCAGTGTTTGGCATGCTTCCCACACTACCCGCTTGCCGTCAACTGTTGGCCACTCCGGCGGCTGGAATTGCTCAGGCGTAATGATGTCGCCTGCCCCGGGAAGATCAAGACGATCATTGAGAATCACGTGCGGCTGAAGACTACGTACCAAGCGTACCAGAGATTCAGAGTCCCAATCGTCTCGTCCTTTTCCTTTTGCCCATCTCCAGTCCGCATGCGGATAGGAGAAGTCCAGCCAGAGGATGTCTATGTGCCCGTAGTTGGTTAACAGCTCCCTAACCTGACCGAACATATACTCTCGGTACTTTGCTATGTCGCGGTGCTTCTCGCGCTCGCGCGCCTCCAAATCATCGCGGAGCGGATGGCGGCCGTCCAGTGGAAACTCAGGATGGTGCCAATCAAGCAACGAATAGTAGATGCCCACCCTCAAACCTTGCGCTCTAAACGCGTCGATTATTTCGCGCAGCAGATCTCGGCCAGCACGCGTGTTTGTTGCTTTGTAATCAGTCAAAGCTGAGTCGAACAGACAGAAACCATCGTGGTGCTTGGCAGTCACAACGAAATACTTCATTCCGGCGTTCTTGGCTTCGCGTGCCCAGCTGTGAGGATCGAAGAGATCGGGGTCAAAGTGGTCGAAGTACTTTCTGTACTCCTCGACGGTTATCTTTTCGCGGCTCATAACCTGCTCGTGCCGACCTGCAGTCGAGAAAATCCCCCAGTGAATGAAGAGACCAAATCGGTCGTGAACAAACCAAGATGTGTCGCCGTGCGGGTAATCTGTCATAGCGCCCGTGTCCCTCCACCAAGATGCGCCAGATCCACTACGCTACTAGAACACAAGGTCGTGCATCCCAATCCATCTGTGGTCCTGGAAAGGTTTGTTGTGCGTGCCCAGCCATATGTCAGCTAGATCGCTCTCTGCTTTCAAGAGTGCCATTAGGGCATACGCTGACGTTCGCATGTTCACACACCGCCTTCCCCACTTCTTCTCCTCAACACCTTCGTAGACCCCCTGGAAACCTCCGTCCAGTTTCGGGTCGCCAGTATCCAACCACTGCATTGTCACCAGTTTTTTGAGAGCCTTGTCCGCTGCGGCGATTAGCTGGTCGTCGTCCAGTTCCTCTCCAAGATCGCGAAAGTACATCTCGCTCATGGGCACCGCCGAAGGTATGCGTCCTTGAACGAAGCCCCCATCTTCTTCTTGTATCGACGCTGCCCAATGAGCAAAAAGCGCAGCCTTTTCCACGAATGACTTGTCGTCGAAGAATCGAGATGCCTCAATCAGCATAGTAACGCCGAAATCATCGTTCAGAGCATGTTGGGGCAAGTCCTGAAGATCATCCTCAACTGCGTGGGTGACCTTGCCTGTGAAGGGATCGCGCTCGAGTATCAGCCGACCGTCGTCTCTGATGAAATCGTCTCTATAAATTGTGGCGATGGGCAAGAAACCGCGTTCTATGTATTTCGTATCGCCGGTCATTCGAAACAAGTCGTAGAAAAACAGACCTGTACCCGATTGAAATGAGCCGCGTGAATAGAAATTGTCGAGCTTGGGGTCCATATAGATAGCATACAAGGGCCAGCCTCGATACATTCCTTTTTCGATCAACCAGTCGGCAAACAACCGCGCTCGCTCCAAGTAGCAAGATTCGCCAGTCGCCTCCGCCACCCAGACCAGTCCCCAAGCAGCACTGGTGGCATCACGCGGAGCGAACTCTATTGATTGTGGTGTTATTTCGCGGATTGCCCCAAAGTGCCAATCGGTTTGATCCATCACCTGCAGCGACATTATGTAGCGAGCCGCGTTGATTGCTCCGTCCAGATAGCGTTTATCGGATGTGCGCTTGTATAAAGCGCACAGAGAGGCTGCCATGATACCGCACATCCAGTTGCCAGTCAGCCTGAGCTCTTTGGTGTCTGCGTCATAACTGCGTATGGACCTACCCTTGTTGGCATCCATCCGGTCAGTAATTTGGTTGCGTATCATCCATTCGCCACACCTAACAGCTCTGTCGAGTAAAAACGATGATTCGAAGACCTGCTGAGCCATTGCTGTCCCCTCCACAGGTAAGATCAAAACAGTCTTGTTTGCGACTCAAGGATAAACCGCAAACAGCTTAGTATTGCGACTTTTGACGAGCAGTCGGACACGCCTTCCGACCAAGTGGGAAAGGTCTGAGTTGCCACGCCAAGAAAGCTTGTATCGAGTGTCATTGCCTTGGATCCTGTCAGATTCTTCAAGCCGACAGCCAGGAATCTCCCATCCATCTTCGTCCAACAAGGCAGCCCAAGCCACGCCACTTGCTGATGTGTCAACATTTATATGCAGCTCTCGGCTTCTCAACTCGAAGGGCTTAGTAAGAAGCGATCCACCGCAGTAGTCGCTGTCAGCCGATACAAATCCGTCTATTCGCTGTTCAAGACGAAGCGCAATCGGATCGCCCAATTTCGGTTCGTGGAATCCGATGCCTTTCGGGTTGTCGAGCGTTCGTCCTTCGCCGTGTGTTCGGTTGCTTCCACAATAATACTGACTCATAGTATGCTCGTGCGGAACAATGCCCAGTAGCATATGCATCTGCTTCGTGGCTTGCCCTCCTGGCAAATCGAGTCGCACATAAGATCCTCGGAAGTCGCGGCGCCATAGATATCCATCTCGGCTGGTCGCAAACTGGATATCGAGGACGCCATCGTTGTGGAATCCTCCCTGATCCAAACCCGGATAATGATAGTAAAGAGTCGGAAACGCCACGTATGCACCGGGGCAGTATAGATGGACAGCCGGCTGGTACATATCAGCCTCAGGAGGATCCTTTTCGTCCATAAACAGGACTCTCGGAAGCTCACGATTGATAGCGGCAAGAGGTTGGATTGGCTTCCCGTCCGGGCCTGGCCGGACCATCCCACGCTCATGAGGATCCGGGGCATTCTCATCGATAGGTATCGGTTTGAACAAGTCGTCCGTCTCCGCATAGACTACACTGCGGCTTCCGCCCCACCCCATTATCGGTCTGCTCTTGTCGCTTCCGCGCAAGTACAGTCTATACTTGCCAATGCTTGGATCGTAAAAAACGGACATATGGTTGTCCGTAGCTCGCTCGATCAGTGTCCCGCCCGCATATTTAAACCGAACTCCGTCTGGAGAAGTCATCAACCAGGTTCCCTTGTATGGCCAATGGCATATGAGCTTGAACCTGTGTTCATCTGGGCCGGTCGGGTCGATGAACACGCACGTCTCGTCGGG
>JARYME010000075.1 GCA_029907315.1 Armatimonadota bacterium
CAACCAAGTTGTCGTAGCGGCCGCCGCCCCCGATAGCGTTCTGCGCTCCCAGTTCTCCCGACACGAACTCAAAGGCGGTCTTCGTGTAGTAGTCGAAGCCGCGTACGAGTCTTGGGTCCAATATGTAGGATACTCCCAGATCTCGCAGGTAGCTTTGCACGCTGTCAAAGTGCGTACGGCATTCCTCGCCCAGGTGGTCGACTATTACGGGAGCGTCAGCCAAAGCCTCTTTGCACTCGGGTGACTTACAGTCAAACATCCGCAGCGGGTTGAGTTCGCAGCGCGTTTGACACGTTGGACAAAGCTTGTCGACCTTGCTTTTTGCGAAATCGACCAGGGCCTGCCGATATGCGGGCCTACATTTGGGACAGCCTATGGAGTTAATTTTCAGTTCGAAATCGCGAATGCCTATACTCTCGTAGAACCGAGCGGCCAGCGAAATCACTTCGGCGTCGAGCGCAGGGTCTGCAGAACCTATAGCTTCTACTCCGAGCTGCGTGTGTTCTCGATACCTGCCCGCTTGTGGTCTTTCGTAGCGAAACACTCGAGTCACGTAGTACAGCTTGGCGACGGGCCAACCAGCTCCGAGATTGTGTTCTACATAGGCACGGATTGCAGGAGCTGTTCCTTCGGGTTTTAGGGTTATGCTGCGGCCGCCGCGGTCTTCGAATGTATACATTTCCTTCGAGACGACATCGGTAGTTTCACCCAGGTTGCGCGTGAAGAGTTCAGTGTGCTCAAAGGTTGGTGTTCGCAGCTCTTGGTAGCCGTAGATGCGGCACAGATCTCTGAATTTGCCTTCAACATACTGCCATTTTGCCGATTCAGGGGGTAAGACGTCTTTCGTCCCCCTAGGGGCGGAATACTCAGGCATTGTCCACTCCGAGTTCTCGTTGGGAAGAAACAGATTATTGGTGCTTCAAAGGTGAGCGCTGAACGCCCTTGCCTTCTTGATATTCTATGGCTGGCCTGAGCAGTTGTCAAACCGTTGACGAGACTGGGTGCACGCCTCTCATTGTCTAGTCCCACACAGCGAAAAAATGTTTTGTCCGGTCCTTGACAAATCAACAAAGTCAAGGATACATTGCGGTGCCTGCTCGGCCAGCGCCGAGCAGGACAGGGTCTACTGTCGGAGGTGGTAGGAAGCTTGACATCTGACTTACTGGCCGCAGCCGTCGGGTTGCGGGGATTGAATTGTCTTTCTCGGGCTGTTTTGCCTAAGGAGGATGACTACGATGCGTCGGTGGTGCGTTCGCAGTGTTCTGATTTGCGCCGTTGTGAATTTGCTTCTAGCTTGCGGAGCCTGGGGGAAAGAGCTCACACCTCAAGAGATGTACTTGGATCCTGCCGAAGTCCCAGAAGCAAATTACGAGTATCCTTACTTCTCTGTTGGACACGCGGTCGTGTTCTCGAACCAAGATGGAAAAGATGTGGTAGGACTGAAAATACTCCCTCCACTTCTTGAGCAGAGTACACAGTACTATTTCACTCCGGGGACAGACTATACTGCCGATATAACCAACGGAGTAGGAACCGTCACCTTTAACAGGCCCGGTCCTTACTTTGTCCAGGTGGTGTATGCTGACAACAACTCCAACACCGCGCAGCTGTTCGACTTCGGCATAGAATTCGAGATATTTAACGGACCACAGAAGGGACCGACGTCGAACTGGCACAAGATTCCTACTCCCAGCCCGGACGTCGTAGTGAGAGATCCGGACCTCAAGAAAGAACCGAAGTACGACCCCAAAACCAAAGTCGTGTCCGACAAGGCTACGTGGAAAGACGTGACGGACTATCTCAAGACTCTGACTAATGCCCACGTAGAGCTGGGTGGCCACGGATCGCCTGCTGCATTCTATTACAAGGGTGAGCAAGTCCTTTACGACTGCACCAAAGCGACGAACGACTGGCTGGACAGTCTCCGGGGACACGTAAGCAACTTAACCTTTATGTCGTGCTCGACCGCACGTGGGGATGAAGGCAAGGCTTTCATACAGAAGGTTGCCAACTACCTTGGGGCTTCTGCTGGCTACACGAACGTTGTGGGTTCCAACGGTGTAGATTGGTTAATCAACAAAGACGGTAAGTTAATAAAGTGCGTCATACCGGAGCCGTCCGCGGTGCTTTTGGCGCTTTGGGCTGCGCCGACCATTACGTTAATTGCTGGAAGACGACTGCACCGAAGGTAAGTCTCAGGATGGTCGGTTAATAGGAAAGCTCAGCGTTTCGCTGGTTCATTTTGGCTGGGGCGGTGAGGTGCCGCGACTCATCTGAGCAGCACCTCACCGCTTATTTGTTTTCCCGTAGTCGATGCGCCATCCTGCTTGCTATAATGTCCTTTGATGGACCAGCACACGCTAACAGTTCTCGAGTTCGACAAAATCATTGCACGGCTCGCACAGCAAGCAGCGTGCGCTCTTGGCCGCGAGAAGGCCCTGCTTACGCAACCCACGAGCTGCATTGAGACGGCAAAAATCAGGCAGCGCGAGACAACGGAAGCAAAGGCGATCCTTGAACAGGAAGGCGCGATTCCGCTGGGCGGGATCGAGGATATACGGCCATATTTGGAGCGCGCTTCGATAGGCGCAATGCTCCAGCCCACTGAGCTTCTCGCGGTGCAGAGCACGCTCGCTGCCGCTCGACGCCTGGGTAGCTTCTTGACCAGGCTGAGAGACAAGTACCCAACGCTGGGCGAGTTGGGCGCGCGAATAGAGTTTTTCGAAGACATTGAGGAGGCAATATCTCAGTCGATCAATCAGTCGGCTGAGGTAGTGGATTCCGCCAGTTCCAATCTTGCGCGCGTCAGATCCGAACTGCGCAGCCTGCACGCGCGTTTGACTGAGCGCCTACATTCGCTAATCCAATCGAGGGAATACCGTGCCGTCATTCAGCAGCCCGTTGTGACGATGCGCAACGACCGCTATTGCATACCCATCAAGTCGGAATACCGCGGTGCGTTCCCGGGCATCGTCCACGACGCCAGCACGTCCGGAGCTACGTTGTTTGTAGAGCCTGCCGCTTTGGTGGAGTTGGGCAATCGACGCAAAGAGTTGATAGCTAGGGAGCGCGAGGAGGTCGAAAAGGTCCTGTCCGCATTGAGTGCGCGGGTGGGTGCTGAGGCTGGCCGCATCCGAACAACGCTCGAGACGGTTGGGGAAGTGGACTACATAACCGCTCGTGCCAGGCTGAGTCTGGCAATGAATGCTGTGCAGCCAATCCTTAACAACCTCGGGATGATACGTCTGGCTGCTGCGCGTCATCCGCTGTTGTCCGGCGATGTAGTGCCGATCGATGTCGAACTCGGCAAAAGGTTTTCTGCTCTGCTTATCACGGGTCCGAATACCGGTGGGAAAACCGTCACATTGAAAACCATAGGCCTGCTCAGTCTTATGGCTGCTTCCGGATTGCATATACCGGCAGCGATAGGAAGCGAAACCGCGGTATTTGACAGTATTTTTGCCGACATCGGTGATGAGCAGTCGATTGAGCAATCGCTGTCAACCTTTTCCTCGCATATGTCCAACATCGTGCGCATCACGCAGCAGGCAGGTTCAAACTCGTTAGTGCTCTTGGACGAGATAGGGGCAGGTACAGACCCCGCCGAAGGCGCTGCGTTAGCGAAAGCCGTGCTCGACTACTTGATGACCCGTGGAGCTAAGATCGTTGCCACTACCCACTATGGGGAGCTCAAGGAGTTTGCCTACTTGCGGGATGGAATGGAAAACGCAAGTGTCGAATTCGATCCAGAAACGCTCAGACCCACTTATAAGTTGGTTATAGGTGTTCCCGGTTCGAGCAACGCATTCGCGATAGCCACCAGGCTCGGTCTTGCTAACGAGATAATTGCTGCGGCAAGGGAGAACCTTAGTCAGCGTACTGAGGCTGCCGACGAGCTGATACGCAGGATCGAGGAAAGTCACCGCATCGCTGCTGAGCAGCGCAGGCTTGCTGAAATAGCATCTCGCGATGCGAACGTTCTTAAGAGACGGTACGAGGAGCGACTTGCGAAGCTCGAGGCTACGCGTCAGAAGATCGAAGACAAGGCACGCGAGAAGGCGGAGGAGCTGATAAACCGCTATGCAAAGCAACTCGACCGTACACTAGAGCAGCTCGCAGAACAAACCAGAGAATCAAAACACACGCAGCGTCTGAAGCAAAAAGCCGAACGCCTGCTTGCTCGAATGGAAAACGAACTGGTCGAGCCTGTTGAGCAGCGGCGCCAAAAAGAGGAAATGCTGCCTGCTGGAACTGAACTCAAACCCGGCACTCGGGTTCGCATTGCCGGCGTCGATCGCGACGGTGTGATTGTGGAACCTCCCGAGAAAGGCAAAGTTGTAGTCCTTGTTGGGTCTATGCGTGTGACCGTTGCAGTCAAGAACCTGCGCAAGCCTCGTGCCAACGAACAACCTCCGCTCGAAACCAAGCTGTCTGATGCTCATTCTCAGATAGCGCTCGAAAAAGCACGAACGTTCTCACCGGAGCTCCACCTGAGAGGACTCCGTGTCGAAGCAGGCATCTTAGCTGTTTCCAAGTACTTAGATGATGCGATGACAGTGGGAGCCGACACAGTTCGCATTGTGCACGGCAAAGGCACAGGGCAGATGCGCAGCGCTGTACACCAGTATCTCAGTTCACACCCAGCAGTAGCATCGTTTCGACTGGCGGATGCCGCCGAAGGCGGGTCGGGTGTAACCGTAGTAGAAATGAAGAAATAAACCTGCCATTGGCGGTGGAGGCATGGATGACGACAGAACTTAGCGCCGAAATCATAGACAGACTTGTTAGTACGGCGATCCAAGCTCGGGGTAGGGCGTATGCTCCGTACTCTGGGTTCTCAGTGGGTGCGGCAGTGATGGGTGAATCAGAGAATTTGTACGCCGGCGCAAACGTTGAGAATGCATCTTACGGTCTTACGGTTTGCGCTGAGAGAGTGGCTGTCTTCAACGCTGTTGCACACGGAGAGCGCATTATCAAAGCGATTGCTATCTGTTCAGGCACTGAACACCCCGCACCTCCTTGCGGCGCATGTTTGCAAGTGCTGGCTGAGTTTGCGCCGAAGAGCGGATCTATGGCTGTCATCTTATGCACTTCCCAAGGTGAATGGGCGGAGTCTAAGCTTTCTGATTACTTGCCTAGGCCATTTTCATTGTAGCGTGATTGTCGACCTCTCTATTCTTGCCAATCCAGTAAGGGGGATACGATGAAGATCTTATCGGTTAGAACTACGGAACGAAACCAGTTCATCGATATAACAAATCAAATTCAGCGGTGCGTCGAGGAGGAGGGACTACAAGACGGTATTGTGTGTATCTTTGTACCGCATACGACTGCCGGGATCACCATAAACGAGGACGCAGACCCGGATGTTACCTACGATGTACAGAATACTTTGTCTCGCCTGGTTCCTCACCACGGCAGCTACAGGCACGCGGAGGGCAATTCGGATTCACATACCAAATCCAGCATAATTGGTCCTTCGCTCTCCGTTATCGTAGAAAATGGGCGTTTGCAGCTTGGAACCTGGCAGGGGATATACTTTGCTGAGTTCGACGGTCCTCGTAGCAGGCAGTGTTGGGTCAAGACGATCCCATCTCGTTAGGACGGTCGCGAAAAACTACATGATTCACGAGAGACTGGCAAATCTCCTCAGCTGTGGAGGGTCTACAGTCTGGGCTTAATACCCTCCACAATGCGCCGAGGCACCGGCTCCTTCAAAATCTCTTCTTCCAGGACTTCGATACCCACCTGGCGGCCGTTTTCGTAGACTGTTGCTACCTTGACCCTTCGAAGTCCTGGGCTGCCCGGAGACAGCTCAGCGCTCTTGCCTAGATACATCCGTGCGCTGGAAACTCTGTGTACTGGTGGCGGAATCTTTTCGAGCTTCTCCGATTGGTCTCTCACCACAACAGTAAGTTTTGGTTTTGGAGGTACAGTGCGCTGAACCTTGATTTTGTCGCCGATTTGCAAGCGGTTCAGGTTGACACCTGGGTTCAAAGACCATAGATCGCGCACACTCAGGCCGAACACCTTTGCTATACGACTTGCAGTATCACCTTGTTTGACCGTGTAAAAGCCTTCCTCGCGGTGCGTTGTCTCCGAATCGAACAAGAACCTCACAGCCTCTTCCGGTGTTTTTTTACACATTGCGGGCGGTACTAGAGCGATGTCCACGGTTACTTTCTCTTTGAACTGAGGTTCTTCGCACAAGTTTTTCGCCAGTCTGCCAAACTTGGCTTTGGCGAGTTCGAGTGTTTCTCCTGCAGCAGTTCGGCTCGGCAAAGCGACTACAGGCTTCCCGTCGCATATTATTGCCCACCTAGGCAGCGCGAGCGATATAGCGCTCCTTATAGCATTTTCTGCTCGGTGACGACTAACCGGTTTTGCATCGCGAGGAGCACGCGCGATTACAACGTCTTCCCTGAACTGTATCTCGTCGAGATCACCTCCCGCCTTTGCCTTTAGCTCACGAAGCAGGGCGTGAGCTTCTCTTTCGTTGGCGACGCAGGCGACGGGTTTCCCATTTACCAGCACCAGAGCCTTGCTTCCTCCAATACGCACGTGAATGTACCACAAGGCTACTATCAGGCTAAGGCAACCCAATACTACTCTGTAAAGCAAAATCTGTCTTCTTAGTTTCACTACGACGGCGTCGTCGTTCATAGCTTCGGTGCCTCCAGTTCTTGGTTTCGAGTGGTTGCTACAGAGCCGCGCGATGTACGCGTCGCGTGTTGTGGGTGTCACCACTGGTCAGCCTCAGGATTCGCCCAAGTTGTCCGACCAGTCTGTCAGGCTCGACTTCATTGTCTGCGCAAACGACTCGCGGCCCCAGTTTACTGAATTCGTTGCGGTACTGAGTGCTTACGCCGACGAATGCTATAGGAGTGTTCTTGTCCTGGTAGAGCTCATAGAAATCCAGTGCCGATATGTCGGGAAGCAGTGCATCTACTATAACCACGTCTGGTTTTTGCTCTCGAACGCGCGACAAAGCCTGAGTCCCTGTGCGAGCGCGATCTATTGTGCAGCCCAAGGCTTCCAATTTCCATCGCACAGCCCGCATATACTTGTCTTCGGTGCCGACCAACAGAACCCGTTTTCTTTTCAAAGCGGCTAGGTCGAGCACGTGTTCTCGAGCCTCTCGGCGGCGTTGCCGCCAGCAAGTCCAGAGAGCCTTTAGGATATCCAACGTGCTTCGCTCGGCGCGCTCTTTCTTAGTCGACGCGCTGGGCAATCTCCACCGCGCGATTATCAGTGCTATTGCCACAACCAGGACCAGAAGTGCCATCCAGCGGATCAGCAAGATCAAACGAGCTGGCATTCTAGCCGACCTCCGCAGACAGCATGTCGATTACTTGGCGGGGGGAAGCTTCTGCTAAATTGCGCCGCAAGCTGTCCGCAAGGACGTGCTGCGGCTGAGCAACGCGACCCACCGCAATGTAAAACTCATTCTTTCGTAGTCGGTCATCACCGAAATTTGCCTTGGCCCATTCGCTGCAGAATCCTATGCCAGCAGTTCTTGCTAGAAAGGTGTGACCCCAGAAGAAATAAGCTCCATCCAGAAAATCGCGGATATAGGGCCTCAGCTCTGGTGCGGCAAAGTTGTCCACGAACGGCTGTCCCAGTTTGTTCAGTTCGGTGCCTACACACAGCGGCATTCCAGCGTCACGAGCTGCGCGGATGGCTTTATCGAGATTCTCGACCTTAATTTTCTTTTCTTCCGGATCTTTGATGTTCCAGTTCCGATCCGGAATAATATTCATCGCGACCACGCCCTTCGAAGCCATCAGTTCCAGGAACGCGGGCATATCAGCTTCTCCTGGGTTTGTTCCGTCCAACCAGGTGGCGGTGGGTAGAGCTCCCAATTCTGCCGCCATGTCCACAATGGTTTCTAGTGTCGGAAAGCTCTCCGGGGTGGGTGGTACGTACCCAACTCCTCCGAACTTCATCAGCTTTGATCTCATTATTTCGTGAAACTTGGGCGTATCAGAAAGGACCGCTTCAATCTGTCCTACCTGCATTCCCAGCGCCTTCGCCCAAAACGATGCAAGCGCCGCTTGATCACCTTTGAAGACCTCCCGCGCTTTTGCGTCGTACGCTGCCAGCATGTGTCTCTCAGTGGCGTTTCCCGACGGTGTCAGCGGCAGGACATCTTTGTCGTAATCGATTCGGACGGTGTCCAAGTACTCGTTGACCCGCTCCATTACTCGAATGTTTCGATGCCTTGCCATTTCGCGCATCAGGTTCAGTGTGTCAGCAGCTTTGGTATGTGCCTCAGGTGGTGCAAAGCATCCCGCGACCATAAAGTAGGCTATACCAGGTTCGTTTGGTGAGCTCATTACCTTGTCGTGGTACTCACGGACATATACACGAGTTTCAAGCGAGACCACTCCGCGCTGCTCGAGTGTGTCGCAGGCGGCAAGGAATTCCTCCATACCGTCCAGAACGTCAAAATCAACGATACCCGCGATTGCCAAGCCGTACTTGCGGGCTTCCCATGCTATTCGGGTAGGTGACCATCCGTACGCATTGAACGAGAAGAACGTATGAATATGAAGGTTGACCTCGTTCTTGGGCTTCGGCAGCTTTATATCGCCGCTTTTGACCATCGCGAGCAACTTAGCAAGGGCTTCAGAGCGGACTACTCTGTCGAAACTATTCAGTCGGTTTTCAAGTTCTGAAACTGTTGCCATAGCAAGAAGGATAATACAGATTTCCGGTTTATAGTGCAACTGCGTCGTGCCGTCACGACAAGTTCTGCAGGGTGCAACTATCCCAAGCAGAGTTAAGCTTGTGCCGTGGTGCAAGAAGCCGTCTAGAATAAAACTATTGTTTTTGACGTTACGACCCTTGACGTTGCGCAAAACTGGTGGGATAATCGCCGCTGGTAGGAATGAATCGTACAATATACATTCTGGCTGCATTGGTAGTCGGCGGATTTGCCGTCTTGAGTCTGATCGAGCTCATCAGCATTCAGACCCCTTACCTGCGATTCGTTTCTGATGTGCGGTCGGTTACCGATAGGCCAGTCTGGTTCTTGGGCAGCATCATCCATCAACGCACCACGTATAACGACTTAGAGGACGAGCTGGTTTTTATCCTGCGCGACCCAAAAGGAGACACCATCAGGGTTCGCTATAAGGGACTGAAGCCGACTGGTTTCGATAGGGCGCGACAAGCTTTGGTCCGGGGCAACTGCTACGGAGACGAGTTGATCGCCCACCAAATTGTGTTGGACAAGACCGCTCCATATTAAGTAAAGTGCACGCACGAACGCGGCAATGGCCTACTATCCGATAGTAATCGAACTGAGTGGAAAGAAATGTCTAGTTGTTGGTGGAGGACGAGTGGCGCTGCGAAAGGTACGTTCGCTGCTGGAAGCTGGCGCGCGTGTTACCGTTATAGCTCCCAAGGTAGTCCCGGAATTGGTGGATATGGAAAACGTGCACCAGCTCGCTCGCAGTTATAAACCGGGCGATGCCAAAGGGTTTGCTTTGGTCTTCGCGGCCACGGATGATCCGGCTGTCAATGCAGTGGTTGCTGAGGACGCGGTTGCAAACGGAGTGTTGGTAAATGTGGCTGATGCTCCCGAACTGTGCTCGTTCATCGCGCCGGCAGTTGTGCGGAGGGGAGATCTTTTGATTGCAGTTACCACCTGTGGTAAGAGCCCAGCTCTCAGTCGCAAAATACGTGAAGAGATTGAATCGCGTTATGGTTCGGAATACGGTCTGCTTGTGGACTTGCTCGGTCGGTTGAGACAGTTGGCAAAAAGCAAATTCAGCTCGCAAGAGCAGAGGGAAAAGGCTCTAAAGCGTGTCATCGAGAGCGACGTGGTTGCTCTTTTGCGTCAGGGGCTCGTTTCTGAAGCTGAGAAGAAAGCGCTCGAGTGTTTGGAGTCGATGTAGAGGCGTTGGTTCCCACAGCAGGTTATCGTTTTCGGATGCGAATACGTCTTCGAAATGCTACTGATACAATTAATGCGCCTAGGCATGCATAAGCGAACCAGTCGCCGTATTTCACGTAGGGCGTTGTCGCATCCAGATTTGCAACAGTACCGCGCACAATTCCTCTTTCGAACAGGCCCATTTGGGAACAAATGTGTCCTTTGGGATCTATGATTGCCGATATGCCTGTGGCTGCTGCACGCACAACGAACCGGTGCGTTTCTACAGCCCTGAGCTGGGCCATCATCAAGTGCTGTTGTGCGGCCTGGGTACGTTTGAACCAGGCGTCGTTAGTCAGGATAATTAACAAATTCGCGCCGCGGCGTACCTCTTGACTCGTCACTGCGGGAAACAAAGATTCGAAGCAAATTACAGTTCCCACTTTGCCCACATCTGTCGTTATAACGTTGTGAGTTTTGCCGGGCAAGACGTCGATTTCCCTGATTCCGTACCGTTTGAGCCATGGCATCTGTTTTCGAAACGGCACGTACTCGCCGTAAGGAACTAAATGTACCTTGCGGTAGACGCCAATCCTTCGCCCGGAACGGTCAAAGAAGTGTGCCGCGTTGTAGTTTCGGCCTTGAGGATCGCTCGACAGATCATATCCGCCGACTACCAAGTTTATATTGAGCTCTCGTGCCAAACTACCGAGAAGAGGCTCCCATGTGTCTGCGGTAATACAGTCAACAATGGTTGTTTCTGGCCATAACACAAGATCCGGCTTGTCCGCAGCGGCGGTGCGCGTCATGGCCGCATATTTTTCGTAAGCCTCAACCACGTACTCAGGTTCGGGGTTGACGTCATGTGTAAGGGAAGCCTGCACTACGGCTACTTTCACTAGTCTATTCGAATGTATGGCGTTCTCGTCTAGCAGAAAACGCCCGTATACGCACACTACTAAAACCATTGCTGCCACCGCCACCAGTGGGACATACTCCATTCTCTTGCATTTTTCGTGCTGCAGAAACAATACCAGGTCCGCCAGCGCGACATTCACGGCACACACTACGAAGTCTATTCCCCACGGACCAGTAAGCGCACTCAGCTGTATTAGCGGCAGTACATTGGCTTGTGTATGTGCAAAGCTGCCCCAGGTGAAACCCAGAGGTCCGAAGACTCTGAACCACTGCGTGGCTGTCCAAGCTGCCGGCACTGCCAAATAACGTCGGCTCCTTAGCGGCTCGCGCAAGAACGGGCAAGTCGCGGCTAGGAACAGCGCAAGCCAAAGCGCCTCCTTCGCTGAGACCAGTACCCACGGAAGATAACCGAAGATGACCAGCCACCTGCAGATGGTAGCGAAGTACACGAACCCACACAGGAATCCAATAAAGGCCGCTTTTTTGGGGGTGGCTTTTCTGGCAGCTATGAATAGCGGCGTTAGGCCAAACCAACTTGCAACCCACCATCCGGGTTTGGGTAGTGCCATTGCCATCAACAAGCCGGATGCAATGGCTAGTGCGAAGTTACTTTTTTTCATTGTCTGGACTATAATTTTGCCTGGGGAAAATGAACAGGGCATCGTCTAGTGTATTATATCTGTGGTTGGTGGTGTTCTGCTCCGGATGCGCTCGCTTTCCGGATTCTCCTCCTGCTACCGGCAAACAAATTGTGTTGACTTTGAAAGTGCGCGGCAAGGTGACCCTAACTGATCCCGTCAATCCGTCGACTCGCCACTATTATTTTATAGCTATCGATAACGATAATGATCAATATACAGGACCTTGGGCTGTGGCATTTCCTCCTTACGGTGGGAACGGCTGGGTTACATCGCGGGATGCAGATCGTAGCTTAGGAGCGACTTCTTTCATAGAGTACAGCGCCGCCAATCCCGCAGGATACATATACGCATTTGTTCCAGGGAGTTTCTTGCTCCAGTATACCAATCCTCAACCTCCGGTGCGCCTGGATATATTGGAAGGTGGAAGTACGCTGCGGGTAACGATAGATTTGAGACAAGTCGCCACGTCTTCCATTCCCGCAGAACGAATTTCTGAGCTCGATATCAACTTTATCACGACTAACGAGCTTGCAATAAACCCCAATCAGACCTATCCCAATAGGCAGTTCGACGGGTTGGGACCTTCTGGGCAAGACTACGTAACTATAGATACGACCGTCGACAAGATCTATCAAGGCCAAGACGAAGATCTTGTCAGCCCAACCGATCCCGATCTGGACATCGTGTACTGGTCCGTAGAAGTTCAGACAGTGTCGTCCAGGTAAAAATACAAACCGGCATAAGTACTGGGGTGTCCAGGCTTTTGTACGTGGAACACAACGTATGAGACAAACAAAAAAACCGCTTGCTGCCGCTCAAGTAAGGAGGACTCAGATGGGCAAGGAGACGCTGTTCGATTACGCTAGGCTCGTCGCACAGGCCGAACAGAGATTTCTCGAGCTGTTGGAAAGAGCCGACTGTCGAGAGTTAGCGTCGTCCGAATGCCCGGATGAGGACCTCGCAAATTTTGTCCGTCCGCGCCCGGACTCGAACTCTTCGGGGTAGGTTATCGCCCGGCTTGAAGGTGCATTGGCGCGGGTGCGTGCGGGCCAGGTAGTGTCCGCACGCTCTTATTTTATTTGTATTTGGTTCTGCGCAGCCGGGTCTGCTCAAGTGTTGATAAAGTAGAAAAATTATTGTGGGTAGGTTGCGGAAGTGTGGCAATATCACTTCAAGCTTGGGATAAAGCATCCGGAACGGAAAGACCGCTGAGCACGTATCAAAAAATAAGCGTGCTCGGCGGGATGAGAAATTCTTTGGAGCACGCTGATGTTGATTGGTTGTGTACACGCTGTGTCCTGAAGTCGCTCTCAAGCACTGGCCCGATCTTGTACGGGTCGGTGCTTGAAGTTTTTGGTGCTTCGTGGACCGATCAGGGAGTGAGGAGTCATGTATGCTGAAAGAGAAGTTATACTGACCGCCGAGGGTTTCAAGAAGCTGGAGGACGAACTGAACCGGCTGCGAACAATACACCGCAAGCGCGTTGCCGATAGAATACGAGAATCGATGCATTTCGGCGAAGCAGGTGAGAACCCCGAGTTCGAAGACGCCAAGAACGAACAAGCGTTCATAGAGGGGAGAATCGAAGAGCTGAAGAAAATTCTCGCTGTGGCAAAGGTTATCGAGGATGATGAGGTTGCCACAGACCGCGTTAGTCTTGGTTCGATTGTAAGAGTTCGAGACCTCGAAACCAATGACGAGTGGGAGTGGAGCATCGTGGGTACTCTCGAGGCTGATCCAGGCGAGAACAGAATATCCAATGAGTCGCCAGTGGGGAAGGCTCTTCTCAATCTAAAAGTCGGAGATGTTGCCGAAGTCGAGATCCCCGCAGGTACTGCCAGGTTCGAGATACTCGAGATTCGCAAATAGACGATAAAGGAATCGGCTCGTCAAAAGTTGAAAGCTACCCTGCGGAGAATTTCCGCGGGGTAGCTTTTTCATCGGGCGTATACGCGTGTGGGGTGGGTGCTACAGCTCTCACATGCGTTTACGGGATAAAACCCACACCCTATAAGCAAGGTTCTACATGGAGTTGAGCGTTGGAAGATCATCGTCAACCTGAACAAGAGCTGATACAGGCGCGATACGACAAACTCCAGCGGCTGCGCGAGCTGGGAAAGGATCCTTATACCATTGAGCGCTACGAGCGTTGGGCTCGCTTGTTGGCAACCGAGGGTGCTGTCAACGTTGAGCCGTACAGCGAGGACATAAAATCGGCATTCGAACAGGTCGAAACTGCGGTCAGTCCTGGAGAAAGCGAATCATCGGCTGAGCACCCGTCGTTGGAAGCCAGCATAGCGGGGCGCATTGTGTCTTTGCGAATAATGGGCAAAGCGGCTTTTGCCCATATCCAAGATCGAAAAGGCAAGATACAGGTATACTTCAAGCGCGACGACCTGGGTACAGATTACGAGTTGGTGGATTTACTGGATCTGGGCGACATTATTGGCGTGGAAGGATTTGTGTTTCGCACCAGAACTGGCGAGATCACGCTTCACGCACGCAGTTTTCAGATACTCGCGAAATCCCTGCGGCCGATTCCGTTCGGCAAGGAGAAGGGCGACAAGCATTGGTACGGTCTGCAAGACGTGGAACAACGTTACCGTCAGCGGCACATTGATTTGATTATCAACGAGGAAGTCCGTCAGACCTTCGAAAAGCGCTCCCAGATAATCAGGGCGATAAGGGAGTTCTATGATGCACGAGGTTATTTGGAAGTGGAGACACCCGTCTTGCAGCTTGTTGCAGGGGGTGCGGCGGCGCGGCCATTCATAACTTACTACAACGCCTTGGAACACGAATTCAAACTGCGGATATCGTTGGAACTCTATCTCAAGAGGCTTATTATCGGAGGACTTGAGAAAGTCTACGAAATCGGCAGAGTATTCCGCAACGAGGGTCTTTCTCCCAAACACAATCCGGAATTCACGTTGTTGGAGAGTTACGAAGCATATGCCCAGTTGGAAGACGTTATGGATTTGGTCGAGGACCTGTTCCGATACATCTGCCGAACACTTTACGGGGGAACTACTTTCGATTATCAAGGTATAACTATTGACCTAGCTGGTCCTTGGCGCAGGCTGCCGATTCTCGAGGGCATCCGGATCCACACGGGAATAGAACCGAGCACTTTCGATTCTTTTGGCAGCGCTTTGAAAGCCATGCAAGACCTGGGACTTCCCACTGAAGGCGAAACTATGGTGGGCGGAATCATAGAGAAGATCCATGAACGTTTTGTTCAGCCACATCTAGTCCAGCCGACTTTTGTTACTGATTTTCCCATCGAGACGTCGCCTCTTGCGAAGAAGCGCCTAGACAATCCTCGCCTGGTTCGACGTTTCGAGGCGTATGTTGCAAGACAGGAAGTCGCCAATGCATTCAGTGAACTGAACGACCCAATTGACCAGCGGGAGCGATTTGAGCAGCAGATGAAAATGAGAGCTGGCGGTGACGAAGAAGCTCACCCGATGGACGAGGATTTCCTGCGCGCTTTGGAATGTGGAATGCCTCCTACGGGCGGTCTAGGCATTGGTATCGACCGGCTCGTTATGGTCTTCTGCGGTGAGTCCAACGTACGCGACGTTATCCTCTTTCCGCAGATGAGACCAGAGAGGCGTCTTTGAAGCAGGGTTTGTCAACGAGTGCTCTCTGCTGAGATGCAATCCAAGTTTGCCTGCATCGCTTCGTAGGCGGCAGCCATGCCGTGAACGTGGTCGAGTATGTACTGCCTAAGTTCTCTTGGTTCCAGAACGACCGCATGTTTGCCGAAACCCATTATCCACGCGGCGATTTCTTCCAAGCCGGATACTGTGACCTCAAAGATTAGGTTGCCGTCTTGTTGAGGATACACTTTCTGTGTCGGATGCCTTTGAACCTCAGCAATCATCTGTGCAACTTCGGAGGTGAATAGCACTCTTACCTTGACTGGTTCACCTCCTCCCCAAGCTTCCCAGCTTGTGGCGAAGTATTCGTCCACCGAGAAGTTCTCAGGTGGTTCGAATACCTCGCCTGTGTCTACAGCGCTTATAATGCGAATAAGCTTCATTTGGATAACGCGATCGTACTGCGGGCAGTAGCCTAGCATGTACCAACTGTGACGTCGAAATGTGAGGGCGTAAGGCTCAATAGTGTACTCGTTGACTCGCCGGCTCTTTTGTGACCTGTAAACGACTTTGAGTCGGTGGTGTAGGTCAAGAGCGTTATTCAGCGTGTCCAACAGATCTTGCGGAAGATCCACTTGCTGCGCCGTTATTCTTACAACTCTGGATTCTGCAAGGTCCTCCGCTGCTTCTACACTGTCCCACGCAACCCCATCGCGGATTTTTCTCCAGGCAGATTCGGAGTAACGCTTAACCGGCGAGCCTTCGGCGAACGGGGCTGATGAAAGACTCAGACGAAGGGCCATAATCTCTTCGGGCGCCAAGTTTATCTTTGTTGTGCCAGTCGGTTCATTCAAATAGTAGCCGCCCTTGTCGCATGTAACCCGCGCTCCGAGACAGGACGATATCTCTCGCAGCCAGCGATACACTGTCCGTTCAGATCTTCCAACGGCCTGAGCGAGTTGCTCCACAGTTATACCAGGCCGCTGGCGAAGCAACTGAATCATTTCTAAAAGCAAACCGGACTTCGCCATATTCCAGACTTCTTATGCCTCGCGACCGCGCATGAGGCGGTCCCGCCTGTGGGCGTTTCTGTGTTATTATAGTTGGGCAATTACAACAATGTCATTGTCGGCGCGCGGTTTCAGAACTGGATGCACTAGGCTACCGTCGGACTCAGTACTGCTGATTCCAGTCACAGCTACCAGGCTGTTGATCGAAGGCATACTGATACCGGCAGCCAGAACTTTCACACCTACGTGCCCATCGGCTGCAGGGCGCTGAGAGCCATCATCGATCCAAAACTCGTTGTTGCCTACTTCAACGACGCGGCCCCACGTCTTGACAAGCAGACCGACATTATTGGGTCCTGTTGCACCGGTTGTTCCCGGAATATTGGGAGCAATCGCCGCTCCTCCAAGCGATTTGTTGCTCATTGCCAACGGTTTTGGTGGTGTCGACGTACCTGTTGCACTTACGATAGCGTTCCGAAGGACTCGTTCGCCGGATACGGTTGCTAGTTCACCGAAGACCCTAACCACGCTGCCTACGGAAACGTTTTGCGAACCTATTATTCTCATTCCGCA
>JARYME010000076.1 GCA_029907315.1 Armatimonadota bacterium
CCTGAACTTGATTCAGGATCCACGCCCATCGAAGAGCAAAGCCCTCCTGGATGCCGGATCAAGCCCGGCATGACGAAGCGGGGCGTCATCCTGAACTTGATTCAGGATCCACGCCCATCGAAGAGCAAAGCCCTCCTGGATGCCGGATCAAGCCCGGCATGACGAAAAAGGGCGTCATCCTGAACTTGATTCAGGATCCCAGAAGCCCCAGCAAACACAAGTGGCCGTGGTCAGCGCGCCTCTTAATTCCCTTTCGGGAATTGGGAGTTTTCGGACTGTGGGACCGGCTCAAAAAGCGCTTCCGGCGTAGCAGCAGGTCTTAATTCCCTTTCGGGAATTGGGAGTTTTCGGACTCTGATGTGGATGCTTACCAAGAGGAACAAGTAAAGGAGGTGTCTTAATTCCCTTTCGGGAATTGGGAGTTTTCGGACTGTAGACTGCGGTGGAGATAGCGCGTGGTACGAGTGGCATGTCTTAATTCCCTTTCGGGAATTGGGAGTTTTCGGACGTGGTTCTGGAGGTCGGTCAACCAACATACACTTATGAGTATCGTTGCGCCTTAATTCCCTTTCGGGAATTGGGAGTTTTCGGACTCTACATTCCCTTCGAACTTGAAAGCCACGCTCAAAATGCCATTTTTCCGAGCAACTCCGTTGCCTACACTTTTTCTTCGCCCCAAACACGCCCCAAAGTCCTCTCTTCACGCTCAGATTCTTCCGAGCAACTCGGCCTATTGTAGGTGTTTTCGAGTTGCTCGGAAAAACCGTCTAGACTATTATCAGATCGGGATCCTCCGATACAGTGCCTAGGCCCAGAATCTTTATCTCCGATTTACACTTCGCACAAGCCCGATAGATGCGAATCGAGTCCTCCGCTTCGTTGATCATGCGAAGAAGGCGCTTGGTCATTAGCTCGAGCTCGTTCTTCCCCAGGTTGCACTCGAACACACTGTACTGCACCCTGTCCCCAAAAGCCTTCAAGGCTTTCGCGATTCTCAGTCTGCGCCGGTCATCAGGAATGTCGTAGGAAACTATCACAAACATGCACAGTCTACTTTACCAGGAAAGGCTCGTAATCTGGCACCCCGCGCCGAATACACTTTGCAATCAACCGAGCCTGCTCCACACACAGTTTGGCATAGGTTGTCTGACCCCGCACGCTGTCGCGCATCCGCGCTTGAAATGCAGCAAAAAGTTTTTGCCTACCGGACTCATTCCCGTGTGACGAAAAAGGCGCCGTCCTGGATGCCGGATCAAGCCCGGCATGACGAAAAAGGAACGTCGTCCTGGATGCCGGATCAAGTCCGGCATGACGAAAAAGCGCCATCCTGGATGCCGTGTCAAGTCCGGCATGACGAAAAAGGCGTCGTCCTGGATGCACCACTGTCATCCTGAACTTGATTCAGGATCCCCGCCCATCGAGCGAAGCACCGAGCCGTGCTCGTCAACGTACAGAACGGCCATCTAGTTCAGCTCCCGGTGCGTCCTCGGATCCTTCGCTTCCTATCACATGCGATTCGGAATCGATCAATCGACACTGCCCCATGCCCATAGTGGTCTTGTACCCGACACCCGAATAGAACGCCAACTCCGAAAGTCCTGAAAATAGGCGTGCCGCATCCTCAGAAACTTTATTCACCAGTTCGTATCCAACTACACCGACGAACCCAGTCATTTTATATCGCGGGAACTTCCATACTCGAGTGTGTCCGTCCAAAGCGTTGACAGCCATAGCCCGGACCATTTGCTCAAATACACTTTCAGAAATCGGGACGTCCGAAAAGGCCTGCCACTTTTGCCACAAACTCTGGTAGACGAGCGTCGGCTCGGGTAGCGGAACGTTAACACCTGACCGTCGAAACGTAACCGGCGATGTAAACCGGAGCATCACTTCGCGCCTGCTTCTCTGAAGCAAATCTGAGTAATCAGCTGTGCCGCCGTATGGTTGCTCAAACCCGGCACTCAGCAAAACAAAGGTCGATCCGCCGAGTCGAATTTCCCCATACGACGCAACCATCGGAAATATGGCTTCCGACAGCGCTTCGAACACAACTTTTGTCAGCGTGCATATCCTAACCCGGCACTCGGTATATTTGGGAATGCTGAGCGAATCTCCGGTTGCTCTGACTCGCGACCACATTGTCGAAACGGCGATCGGTTTCGTTTGCACATCGGCGTGAAGAGCCTTCGAGAGCGCAGGATCTACGCTTCTTACCGCGTCCAGAACTGCGGCATACACCAAGTGAGCACACGGATGCGGCAGCTCGACGTCGCTTTTGGGGTATAACCTTAGGTCAACTGCCGCCAACATCTCTAGATCGCCTCCAGCGTGAATATCGCCCATCCCGGCGGATACAGCCCGTCCATGATCCGACGAGTTCGAGGACTATAGCGGTATCTGGGGTCGATTCGTCCGCGCGGATGTTTGCCCTCGCGCTTTGCCAGGTTCAAGCCAATGGCGCCCATTCCCACTCCCCACCCCAATCGAATCGGGGCACTCTCGGGAGAGGCTTCCATCTCTTTACTTAGCTCATCGTACAGCTGCAAAACCTTTTGATTGCCACGCCAATATTCGCGCTCCGCGCGTATAACATCGCCATAGAACAACCTGCAAGCATCAAGTATAAGCTGGCGCGTAAGCTCGCCGCGACACTGCGCATAGTGCGGATGACCTGAGGAGATCTGAAACACGGCCCGAAGAGTACCCCTTTCGAAACCGGGCTGAAGTGCTCCGGGCAAACATTCGCGGTAGTCCGTGAGTTGAGCCTGCTCTCCGGACTGGGTGCGCATGCCCACGTGCTCAACGTTGAGAACAACTGTCTGCAAGTCTTCTGCCGACGCGTCGGAGATTCTGAGATGACGGAGGATATCATCCTGAATGCTGTCTGATTTTGAACCCAAGACTTTTCGTTCCCACCTCGATACGTCCTGTTGCTTGGTGCTATCCGGTACCTGCAACGGCTTCTGAACAGCCCGATACAGCAAAGCGGTTCTTAAAGCTCCTTTTATGGATGCACCCGGAACAACCAGAGTTCGCCCGGAACGCTGAAAGGTGCTGATCTCCAACATGCTCGTTCCTTGTCCCCAACGGCTCGTTATCCCCTCTGCAACCGCATCTGATACGAGCGAACAAAATCTGGCATGTTTTTTTACCAATGCAGTGAATTTTGTGTTCTTGCTTGCCTTCTTTACCCAGCCTATCGGATCATCAAGAACCCACTTGCACAAAACATCCCTACCTTTGCTGAGTTTGCTACTCAGGTAGCCTATGTCTATGGCGTACAGAGCGTACGAACCGTCTTCCCGAAAGATGAAGTAATCGCCGGGCATTAATGTCTCGCCTGAGCCGATGTGAATAGGCGTCAAAGGAGTTATCGACATCACATACTCTTCATACAGCTTTCTCATCGAGTTCGACCCCCAGCGGGTATGCATAGCCATATTGAACGACGTCGGGCAACTGGTAATGAACATTCCTAACCAGCATCCCGTGCGGGACATGCGGATCCGCCCTGAAAACGGACCCTGCGCGGATCATGAGAACGGGCCTTTTCCACGGGCTGTAGCTGATAGCATATTCTTCTCCCAACTTACCTCGTTTGACATGGATCTGATAGAACCCCGGAGGCAGCTTTTGGGCTTCAGGCACGTAGGCAGAGGAAAGGTTCAAGAAACCGTTCACGTTCTGCGTTTGCTGGGGAGACCATTCCTCCACGATTGTGTTTTTTATAGCGCCGCATCCGCACGACTTATCTCGGCCGTAGCCCACTCGTTCTAGATAATCCAGACAAGCCGAAAGCCTATCCGCTGAAAACAGCTCTTCGTCTATCGAAGCCAGGAAGTAGATGTCGTAAAACGGAACCACGTCTTTGCGCATGTAGAGATTCACTGAGGCCGTACGAACGCGGTTGATTACGTTGTGCATAGTCGGCAAGAGAACGCTTTCGGGATACGAGTATGAGCAGCTAACCGTTCCGGGGTAACCTGTATCAAGAGCCGGGCACTGCCGCCAGTCGGTACAACTGCACTGCGAAGCGTCCCTCTCAGCCATGCTGCCTGGGCAAAGCTGCAAGATCAAACACTTTTCCAGCAAACGCACTGCGTTGAGTGGCGCAGCTATGTCAATAAGTGAACGGTACTCGACCCAACGCTTCTCCTCGACGGCCTTGCAAGCCGACGCTAACAACCGCTGGTCGGTACGGTTTTTAGGATCCAGCCCAAGCCGGTCGGAGAGTTCACGCAGCTGGCTTGGGCCCACCGGAAACAGAGGCCGCGGCACATAAAAGTGATCGCCGATCACCGGCATCCCGTCGGACACAAGAAGAGGAGTCCGACCATTGCAGTAGCCTTGTAGAAAGCTTGTAAGCGCGGTTTCGCCCTCTAAATACCGAATCGCCCAACATATGTGGCCGAACAATGTGTCCGCCAAGAACGGAGTCCCCAGCGAGGAAACAAGGCTGAACCGTACGCGAAAGGTGCGCATCAGCTATACCTCCGGCAATGCCGCTTCCTTGCCGTCAACTTTTAATTCGGTGATTCGGATCTTACCGTAGCCTCGGCTTATGCTTCCTCCGATTCCGTCCTTCTGTATAAGAGCTAAGCCCGTCAACATCCATTTAAGTAGTGAATCCGGATCACCTTCGAACTTGCGAAGCGAAATGTCGAGGTCGAAGATAACACCAGCCGGCACACGCTCCGTCTTGCGGAGCCCTTTTTCTACTTTGCTGGTAATCCGATTAATGCTGATCTCCGTCTTCTCCTCGGTATACGGCAGGCCGGTGGATTCGAGCTTAATGCGCTCATTGGACTCAAGGGATTCATCGATCACACAATCGCGCACGATAAGTCGACCCGGACCGATCGGCGCCTGCGTATCAGCAGCTGCCCCAAAAAGGTAGCAGATAGGACAATACTCGTTTTTGCAGGAGTCTCCTTTATAAACGTGCGGATCGCCTCCGCCCTCCACCTTGCCCAGATACAATTCCAAGAGTGCTCGCATGCGGCCCTTCAGACTGGAGCCTGGGATGTAAGGATTGCCGTCCTTCGGAAGCCTGATTATCGGATTGTCAACGCCGCCGATTTGAGTAGTTTCGGTGCCGGCACCGATATGCATACCAGTCAACAACTCGATCCTGCCAGTAACAGGGACTATTCTCTCGAGTTTCATTCCTCCTCATCCCTCCTTCGTGAACCCTGCGTCTGAGCATAGAAATAACCCATGAACGCCTCGAAGTATTGACCGAAAGTCTCGACGTCCTCTGCACTCTTGATTGCCTTGATGTTTTTTTCCAACCACTCCACGAATTTCTTGGGGACTTTGACGCTTTGTCTACCAGATGCATACGCAGCCTTTGCAATGAGCATCTTAATCGCTGGTTCGTTCTCCTCGTAAGCGTTCGGTCCCCCAGATTTTATCTTCTGGCGTAGACTCAAATATTCTTGGTAAAACCTGCGCATCTGCGACCTCGTCGCCTCACCGGCTCCTCCCACCTCTTCAGCTAACTTTCGAGCGTGAGTCTCGACTAGAGCAGCCGGCTTTGCTTCGGTAAAGACCACTGACATCTTAATCCTCCTTTCTTTCTCGCGTAGCATAGGAACTCCACGCTATAGCGGGTTTGAGTAGTTGCCAGTTTTTCCTTGCTTTTTCGTTTGATTCGAGCAGCCCAAGCAATTTCTCGTAGAGTCGTCGGTCGGCAAGGGTAGGATTGCCTGAGTCATCGGTGTAATTACGCGCTATGTCGTGCGCAAGGTGTGGCCTGAAAAGCAGCGCTCGAGTATCGTCCGATTCGAAGTAACGTTGTGCCTGTCGTTGATATCTGCCGAGCCTGTAGAGGAATGCTTTCGAAATTCCCCCGTGCGATTGCCCCAGCCGGAGGCTCTCGGTCAACATATCCGCCCACGCTTGGAAGGTTTCGAAGTCATTCCACGGAATAGTGGTGTCGAAGACTGTAAGACTGTTCCTGCCGGCTGACTTTGACTTTTGAAGCAGTTCTCCTGCCTGCACTGAGCTCGTAGCTATCGGCACCTTCGGTTTACATGTGCCGACAGCCGCTGAGATCGTGAGATTGGGATTCCGGGCAGTGAACCTTGTGAACTCATCAGCAAGCCGTTTGGATAGACCTATGGCATCATTCCAAGGACCGATAAGCATTAAGTCGTCACCGCCCGCATACGCGATATATGTGTTGGGAAACTCCTGACTGACAAGTTTGACCAGCTCAGCAGAAAAGAACAGGTTAAGCATGCTGCTGACAGTCGCAACCCGACTTAACGACGCACGTCCGCGCATTCCCAAACTGAACACCAGCCCTAGCTGATCGACGTCTGCGCGTAAAACGCCTAACAAATCATCTCCTTCTGAAGCCTCCGCAATGGCTTCGAACGTTTTGATGTCGCCAAGCTGAGGTACTTCCTCGTCGCCATTGCTTAAAGTAGAACTTTGCCGGCGCTTAGATTCTTCCAACTCTTTCTCGTCGGACCACGTGGGCGCATACCCAGAGTAGAGCATCAACCCCGAAGGCACACCCCGCAGCAAATCACGCCCGCGCAAATTCAAACAGTAGATCGGATTCAGATAAGACAGGTGGGCGGAGTCAACTACGTAAGCATACCAGGCAGGATTCTCGAAAAACTCGACTCCATCGAGATTCGAAACTGGGTTTTCTGATACTGCAAGCCACTCGTATCTCAGGAGCCTCATTCCGAGAGCGGCATCCAGTTCGCAACCTTGGCAGGGCTGAGGCTCATCGTCTCCACGAGCGGGCAACCGGTCGCAGACTGGACAAGCAGGCCGACCGTGAAACTCGACATCCAACAGGGCAGATTCTTCAGAAAGTATTCTTTCCATCTTACGCAACTTAGCAGAAGCCAGACGGTCGTGAAGCAAATCCATCACCGCATCAAATGCGCCCTGTGCAAGCATATCTGGACGAAGCTCTGTAGAAGCAAATGCGATAGTAATCTCACCCTGATAATACCTAAGCAACCACTTTTCCAACCTCTGCTCGAACAAGCTTAGGGCTTCTATGGTACGAGGAGTATTCGGAACCAACACATAGAACTGCCCTCCTGCCGACATCACGTTGCACGCCGTGGGAATGTCAAGCTCACGAAGCAGCCTGGCAACAATTAGCTCAGTCAGCAAACTTATACGAAACGATCGCCCTCGTAGCCTCTTGGCGACACCACCGTATCCAACGGAAGCTGTGCCGTAGATGTAATCCTGAATGCCGGACAAATCGCCTGAGACTAGTAGCACTTTGGCTCTAGTACGGTCTCGAACACTACTTTCTTCCCAGCCAAGCTCGTCGTGATACCTGTAAAAGCACGCTGCAAGGGCACATGTAGTCTTTGCGTGGTCAGCAAGGCTTATGTCTGAGCACTCCAACGTAGTGTCGCTGGGCACGCACCAGAGGTACTTTTGCAGCAAAGACAACAGTGTATCGCCCATCCGGGGGTATGGTTCGGGGAACAAGACTCGAAACTCCGAAAGAAAGGAATCTACGTGGGCTTCGTATTTGGGTCGGCTGTGTTCGTAATTCGGCTCAACCGGCTTAGGGTAGGCCGAGACATCTGGAATGCTGCCGAGCTCGTAGCAAAAGGCAGCGCTTGCCGCTGCTTGATCACGGTCGCGACCGATGTCGATCTGTGAAAAGACCGAGCGAAGAGGTGCTCCCGGCGTGTAAGCTTGGGCTCTGCCGTTTTGAGACCGCTCGCTCGCAGACAGGTTGTCCGCTTGACTCAGTAGATACGCAAGTTTGCGTGTTTTTTCGTCCGCTATTGAGTCCGGGCGCTCGGAAAACTCCGTATACAGCGAGGACTCGTGATGATGTGTTACCAACTCCTTGACCAAAGTAGGGTCATAAAAGCTCTCTCGAAACGCCTCAACGAACGCACCTGATAGGTCCCAATGACGCGCCCTTTGCGTATGGGCCCGCTGGTAGAACTTCCCGATATCGTGCAGCAGAGCAGCACAGATGAGTGAATCAAATTCGCTCAGCGTGAACACCCCCTGAGTTCTCATTGAACGAGATTCTACTACATTCTACAACCGACCGCAACATTCGGGACCACAAAGGGTGGGAATTTGATAAACTTATGACGCTATGTTCTTGCCTGCCGACTTGGTTGTGTGAAGCACATCCGACGTCGCCCAACGCCGCTGCGTTCTACCGCACGGCTTGACATAAGGGCTGCGCGTTCCTACACTGAACTCTACATTCCGGACCCGCGGAGGACGCAATGAAGGGTATGGTCATAACTGTTGGCCTCGGCGAAGATGTGCACTACGGGATTGCACAATCGATAGAGGCGGCCAATCCGGACACAATGACTTTTGTTGCGAGCTCCAAAAGCCGTGAAACACTGGGCATGGTCGCGCAGGAACTCGAGAGAACGGGTCACACGCGTCTGGCGGAATTGTGTGTCAATGAAGGTGCAGTTGTAGAAGTTGAAGATTTCGAAAACGTAGATTCTTGTTATGCAGCAAGCGTCATCGCTTTCAAGAAGCTCCTAGAACGAGGACTTCAGCCAAAGCACATAGTTGCCGACTTCACGAGCGGTACCAAAGCGATGTCGGCCGGACTAGTAATGGCGGCAGCGCTTTTCGGATGCGAAACACTAAGCTACGTAGGCGGTTTGAAACGAAACGGCGCCGGCAGAGTAATAACAGGATCTGGTCAGGTGCATATAGGGAAGCCGTCAATTATGCTGCAGGACCTGACGCTCAGGCATGCGGTCGAAGCTTTCAATCACTACCAGTTTAGAGCTTGCCGTGCCTTGATCGCAGGGCTGAAAGAGCGCGTGTCAACACAGCTGCTTGAAAAAGCAGAAAGTCTCGCTGTAGCGGCGGACTTTTACGAGGCGTGGGATCGATTTGACCACAAGGCGGCAGCAGAACTGCGCTCGGAACTCAAACAGTTTGACAATGATTGGGGCGCAGATACTAAATCCAATCGGTGCTTCGTCGTCCGCATCGCCGGACTTCTCGAAACAAGCCAGCAAGGTGGGAAGGATGCCGCGGAGGTGTTTGTGGAACTGGCAAAGTCGGCGGGAGGACTGCTGATGGCCGACCTATTGGCAAACGCGCTGCGCCGTGGCAAAGAAGGGAGGTACGATGACGCCGTCGCCAGACTATATCGTGTCATAGAGCTTGCCGCCCAGGTGGTACTCGCTCGCGATTACAACCTTCACACCAGTCGAATATCTGAAAGTTTCCTCTCTGAAAGAGGTCTCCAGTCCAAATACGCATCGAGCTCACAGCAGGGGTACGTAAAGATCGGTTTGAGGGATGCTTATGAACTGCTCGCAGACCTTGGGCATGAACTTGGCACCACGTTCCAGCGCAACGATCGATTGCAGAAATACCTCAATTCCAGAAATGAGTCCATCCTGGCTCACGGGTTAAGGGCAGTAGGAACCGAAGTCTACGAAAGACTTCTGGATAGTGCCAAGCAGCTGTGCGAGCAAGCTGTGGGAACCGAATACCTGAATCGCGAGTTGAAAAATTGTGAGTTCCCACAACTGAATTGGATAGAAACCACCTGATTTTCACTTATCTTGACTAAGTAGCGCAGTTCCAGTTATCAAGACTGAACGGGGATCGGTAGACGCAATGGAAAAGGTTCGATTTGCGGAGTTTGAACTGTCGAGGTTAATGCTCGGCACGGCACAGCTCGGGCTTCAATATGGAATAGCCAACAAGCTGGGCCAACCTTGCTACGAGGAAGCCAAAGCCATTATCGCCGCTGCCTACGAAAGCGGAGTTAACTGTTTCGACACTGCAGCGAACTACGGCGACAGCGAACAAGTTATCGGCCGAGCTCTTGAAGAGCTGGGTATCAAAGATGAAGCCGTAGTCGTAAGTAAGGTCTTACCAATGGCCGACGGCCTGACTGCCTCTGAAGCCGATTGCATTGTCGAAGAATCGGTTACCGAATCCCTTAGAAGGCTTCGCATGGACTCATTGCCGATATGTATGTTTCACACGGACAATAATTTTCTCGAGTATGCGGAGTCGCTCCTCAAGCTTAAGGATAAAGGGCTTGTAGGACACGTTGGCGTATCCGTCAATTTTCCCAATGTTGCCCTGAAAGCCGTTCGCTCCGACAGCGCCGAAGTGATCCAACTACCAACAAGCGTATTGGACCAAAGATTCATCCGACTGGGCATCTTCGACGAAGGCGCCAAGCGCGGTATAGGTCTGTTTGTCCGCAGTATATATCTCCAGGGGCTTTTGTTTGTCCCTGAAAACGAAGTCCTCCCCGAGCTAACAGAAGTGATTCCCGTGCGCCAACGGCTTCAGTCGCTCGCGTCGCAGGCCGGGATGAGCCTGGCTGAGCTTGCTGTGCGCTACCTGTTGGGAATAGAAGGAATTACCTGCCTCGTAGTAGGCGCCGAATCGGTGGAACAGGTAATCGACAACGCAAGGCTTGTCTCGCAAGATCCCCTCGACAGTGATCTCGCCGCTGCCGTTTCAAACGCCGTTCCAGACCTGCCCGAGACAATTCTGTTCCCAAGACGGTGGTCTAAAAGGATCCCGGATGCGAAACCTGTGGGCAGGTAAACTGTTTAGGAGTTTACCTTCGCGAAGGAGTGTATCGGCCGAAAGTCGAACAAAACCTCAAGTATGGGATGTATATCGGTACGAAACGGTTTGGTTCTCCTTGCCGACGGCCGGATTGATCAATGCGATGTTTTGATCGATTCAGGGTTAATAACCGAAATCGGCGGAGAGCTAAGAGCTGAGTGCGAAATCGACGCAACGAATTGCTACGTACTGCCTGGTCTTGTCGACTTGCACGTGCATGGGATGGGCAGGGAAAGTACCAGCCTGAGCAGTTTGGCAGATATTGCTCAGCTGGAAGCTTCTCGCGGCGCGACAACGTTTTACCCCACCCTTTTCGCCCCGCCAGATGAGATAGCGACTCAACTTCGACGACATCGGCGCGAAACAGATGATCTGCGGGCCGTACCACAAGTCGCCGGCTTCCGTCTAGAATCACCATACTTGGCCAATGCTAGCGGGGGTCTTCCCAAGGACTGCGCACCCATCAGTGAAGAAACAACCGAAATGCTCTTGGATGCCGGAGGTGGCCTCATCAAGATCTGGGACATATCACCCGAGCTGCCAGGCGCACTCTCAACAACTTCAAGGCTAACTAGTCTAGGGGTAGTTGTAAGCCTAGCACACACCGCGGCAACCATCGACCAAGCTCGTGCGGCTGTGGAGTGTGGTGCTCGGCTGGTCACGCATCTTTTCGACACTTTCCGTCAACCAATGGAGACCGAACCCGGCGCGTATCCGGCCGGACTAGTGGATTACCTGCTGGTGGAAGACAGGGTTGTTTGCGAGATAATTGGCGACGGCACACACGTTCATCCGCTTCTGGTCGAAAAGGCTTTCAGATGTAAGACACCCAATAGGTTGGCGTTCGTCACCGATAGCAACGTCGGTGCAGGTCTGCCACCGGGACGCTACGAGCTGCCTATGGGATGGGGAACCGCACAGATCAATGGGCCCAACGACGGTGTTAGGCTTGTAGACCGCGGAATGGAGCTCTGCGGCAGCGCGCTTACCCCAATCGATGCGTTCCGCAACGTGGTTAATATGTTCGAGAAAGACCTAGCCACAGCCTCTACAGTGTGCTCCAGGACGCCTGCCAAGCTTATGGGACTGAACAAGGGTGAGCTTGCACCTGGGAGAGATGGGGATGTCATAATTGTAACCAGAAACCTCAATCTCGTGTGCACAATCGTTTCGGGAAGGATCGTGTGGCAAATATGAGGGTCGGCACCGCCAAGATCGACATTACACCCTCGTTCCCCGTTTGGATGGACGGGATGATTAGAGAACACAAGTCTACAGGTGTGCACGACCCGTTGTACGCGCGGGCTATGTGTCTTTACTCCGATAGTCTAGAAGAAGGATGCGTGATAGTTTCGGTCGACGTGTGCGCCATCCGCACCGAAGACAGCTGGACAGTCCGAAAGGAAGCCTCTGAACGAACCGGCCTGCGCGCAGAAAACATTATAATTGCAGCGACACATACACACTCCGGGCCTGCCACGAAAGGCTTTTTCAATCCTGTCGAGGACGCCTATGTTGCTCAGCTACAAAAGCTGTTGATCGAGCTTATCGAGCAGGCAACGACGAACGCAAGCCCGGCAGTGGTGGGGTGTACCAGCGGTGAAGAGAACACTATCAGCCACTACCGAAGACTCCTTGCCGACGACGGGCATGTGGTTATGAACTGGGAGCCTTGGCCTGCAGAGCGAATCGTCCGCCCTTTGGGACAACCTGACAATGAAGTCGGGGTGGTAGTTACCGCAGATGCCAGCAATCCGAACTCGTATCTGGGAATACTGTTCAATCACGCAGGACACCCAAACGTGATGTCAGGGGACAATTACTTGCTGAGCGCCGACTATCCCGGATATGCCTGTGCTCAGATCGAACAGAACTTCGGCGGCACAGCGATCTTCGTAAACGGTGCTGAGGGATCGGTAGATATTGATGGGCTGCGCGACCGAGACTGGGAAGGAGTAACGCGAACGGGAGGTGCTCTAGCAAGGGCGGTGATAGGCGCCGTGCGCAAAGCAGACCTGCGCTCCGATATTGCGTTTGCGGCTGAAGCGGTCAGGTACTGCGTGCCTCGCCGAGTAATCACTCAGGAGGAACTCGCGTGGGCAGAACGAGTGCTGGCGTCTACAGGAGGAAAAATACAAGCTCAGCCCGACGGAATCGGCGCCGACTTCAAAGCTGTGCTTTACAAGAAGCTTGCAGATCAGCAGGGCGATGTGGAGATTGAACAGACGTGCATAGCAATAGGAGACACCGCACTCATCAGCTTTCCAGGAGAGCTCTTCACGGAGATCGGCAGAGAGATCAAGTTGAAATCTCCCTTTAAGCGAACTTACATCATAGGCCTTGCCAACGGATCCGTTGGATACGTCCCGACCCGCGAGGCGATCTCACAAGGGGGATACGAAGTAGACACCAGACAGCTCGACGACGATGCAGCGGACATAATTCTCGAGCAGAGTCTGGAGCTGCTAAAGAAAACCTATACGGTAACTACTGCAACAGAGGGGTGAATAACGTGTCTGAGAAACTGGCTATCGACGGAGGCAAACCTGTAATCGAGCGGTCCGAAATTAAGAACTGGCCCATAATCACCGATGAGGATCGAAAACTGGTCAACGAGGTTTTGGACAGCGGAATCGTATCGGGAGGCACTGCGCCTCAGGTGACAGCACTGGAAAAAGAATGGGCGACATACACTGGCGCCAAGTATTGCCTCACGACTTGCAGCGGAACCGCAGCACTGCACATGGCACTGGCGGCAGTCGGCGTGGGTCCGGGCGACGAGGTAATCACGTCGGCGTTTACATTCCTAGCATCAGCATCCTGCGCGCTGCATCAAAACGCTATTCCTGTTTTCGTGGATATCGATCCCAAGACCTACTGTATGGATCCGTCCAAATTGGAGGCGGCGATTACCGAACGAACCAAGGCGATAATTCCTGTTCACATACAAGGCTGTCCGGCAGATATGGACCCGATCTTGCAGATCGCCAAGAAGTACAACCTTTACGTAATCGAGGACGCCTGCCAAGCCCACGGCGCTCTCTATAAAGGCAGAATGGTCGGCACTATGGGACACGTTGGGGCGTTTAGTCTCAACGCGTTGAAGAACTTATGCGGCGGAGAGGGCGGATTGTACATCACCGACAGTGAGGAGTTCTTGAACAAGGGAATGCTCATTCGCTGCTTCGGAGACGAGATCGACGAGGAAACGCACCGCAGGAAGTACAATGCGTCGATCCTTGGCTATATGTACAGAAACCAGGAGCTGCCCGCTGCACTGGCAAGAGCACAGCTCAAGCGGCTCGACGAATACAACGCAGCACGCATCGCGAACGCCGAGTATCTAACAAGTGAACTCAGTAAGATTCCCGGTGTCATACCACCGTACTGCCCGCCGGACTGTAAGCACGTCTACTTTATGTACAATGTGCGGTTCGACCCGGCAGCAGCTGGTGTGGAATGCGAACCGAGAAGGTTTAGGATCGCAGTTGAGAAGGCCCTATACAAGGAAGGTTTGTTGGTTGGTCAATGGCAGACGATGCCGGTACCTGCGCAAGACATATTCCAATCGAAACTCGGCTACGGTGGCACCGGCTACCCTTGGACCATCAACGAGTCAAAAGGTATAAAATACGACTACAATCCGAATCAGTTCCCCGTCACACAAATGCTGTGCGACACATACACGGTTATTCACGGCATTCATCCGCCTAACGGCAGGGAACAGATGGAGAAATACGTGGCGGCGTTTCACAAAGTATTCAGTCAACTCGGCACAGCCCTCGATCATGCGGATGATAAGATCTACCCAGGCTTCGACGGTGCACTATACGGAGTGGGATAGGAAATGAAGAGCAAAGGACTATACGGTAAGAAGTTTCTTGATATACAACAGCGCACTATAGACCTGGCTGCCCCGGACGAGGATCATGTGATAGTCAAAATCCGCGCGTGCGGCGTATGCGGCACGGACGTTAATTTTGTCCGTGACTGGGAAGAAGACCATATGCCCTTGGGCCACGAGATAGCTGGGGAAGTTGTTGAAGTCGGAAAAAATGTTAGAAACGTAAAGCCTGGCGACAAGGTAATCGTTGAAGACTGCACGATGTGCGGCATCTGCGTGGACTGCAAGAGCGGTCACTCAGAACTTTGTCGGAATATGTACGATATGGAAGGTCAGCCCGGCATGGGCGAATATATGTCGGTCAGGTTCAATTCGCTCGATAAGTTCGACGGGCTTGATTACGTCTCAGCGTGTTTGACGGAACCGCTAGCAGTCGCTTTGACCTCAGTCCAACTTGCCGAGATACCCGTCGGCGCAAGCGTGGCAGTTTTGGGCAATGGACCGCTGGGCTTAATGGCAGCCAGATTGGCTAAGCTGCGCGGAGCGAGTTTTGTCGCTGTCACCGGTCTGCCGAAGGACAACGAACGCGAAAGAGCCCGTTTCTCAGCAGCAGAGAAGATGGGATGCGACCTAATGATTGAGGTAGGCAAGCAGGACGTGGCAGACGAACTTCTCAGCCGCTTCCCCAAAGGAGTTGACCGCGTTATAGTAAGCGCTCCGCCGGAGAGCATATACGATGCCCTCAAAGTTATCCGCTTCGGTGGGATTATTACGTTTTTCGGTCTGCACTTTGGAGGCAAGAACACCATTAACGTGGACGTCAACGACCTCATATTCCGCAAGATAACGTTGCGACCGGCGTTTGCCGAACCTGCGATCAACTTCCCAGTTTCGATACGACTGCTCCAGGAAGGAATCGTAGACGCAAAAGCACTGATTACTCACACTTTCTCGTTCGACAAGGCCGTCGACATATTCAAGGGCATCATAGACGGCACCCAGCCAATCGTGAAAGCCGTTATGACGCCAAACGCATAAGGCAATAACCAAAGGCTGTATGGTATAATCTTACGAGACCTATCTCGACAGCACAGCCGACAACCCTCGAACATGACCCGGCGGAGCAGTTGTTTACGATACATCATTCTGCTGCTGATTAGCACATTCATGAGCGCGCAAGGAGTACTATCCGCTCCTAGTGCTCTCAGCGCGCGTGATTACGCTGCCTTGCGCAAGAAGCTGACAGCCGTCCCTGCTGCAACCGCCAAGGCAAATCTTCCTGCGTGTGCGGGCAAAGTCTGTGAGATCCGCGGACGTGTTGCGGGGATTTCGAAAAGCAGCGGCAGCTGCACGTTCATCATTTGCACACGTGAGAATGAGTCCTATCTGGTTGATGCAGCCTCTGCTCCTGTCGAGAATCCAGGACCCGAGCTGGCGTGCCTTGTAAGAATCGGCGAAGGGTGCATGCATTCGTTGTCGGAACTCAAACTGATAGCATTCACGTATGACTCCGAGCTCAAGAGATTGGAAGAGGCCTGGGGCCGAACTGCCACTGCGCGATATAAGGACCCACGCGCAAAAACGCAATCAGCAGCCAAAGGCAATACGGTAAGCGGCAAGGTATACTCCGTCGAAGACATAGTTCGCGCTTACAAACAGGCAGTGAAGCAGTTCAACCCCAGATTATCTGAATCTCAGGCAGACACCATCGCGAGAAGTATACTTGCATTCAGCTACCGCTACGGGGTTGACGCACGTTTGGTCTGCGCAGTAATCCTAGCGGAGTCGCGGTTCCGAATCACTGCTACGTCTCCCGCAGGCGCCATGGGTTTAGGGCAACTTATGCCAACCACAGCAGCCGG
>JARYME010000077.1 GCA_029907315.1 Armatimonadota bacterium
TATCTCCTCCTCGTTTGGGAAAACACTTGGGATGTCGACAAGTTTCTCAAGGAGTTGCAGGCGGTAGCGCTTCGCAGCCTCCGAATCGACTTTCACGTATCTGCCTCCATTTCGCTTTTACACACCGCCAGCACGTAGTTGACTGCGTCGACCAAGTCGCGGGCGATAAAATCCGGTTGTGCAACGAACTCCGAGACGTCCTCTGCCGTGACGGCACCTGTCAAGACCACAACTGTTCGACATCCTGCCCGGTGTCCGGCAGTAACATCCTTTTCGGAGTCGCCAATCATGAAGGAGCTCTGCAGATCCAGGTTGTGCTCGCGTGCGGCTTGCAGTAGGAGTCCCGGTTTTGGCTTCCGGCACTCACATTCCTGGTTGGCAAGGTGTGTGCAGTAATAGAACCCGTTTATTTTCCCACCTTTTCTGCCTACCAACCTCTCGATTTCGCACTCTATTTCATGCAAGGCGGCGCGCGATACGATGCCCTTTCCCACGCACTGCTGGTTCGAAATTACGTAAACTTCAAAGCCTGCGGAGTTCAGTTTGCGTATGCACTCGGGCGCGAAAGAAAAGACCTTGAGCTCGGCGACGCTTTTCACATAGTCAGGACGGTCTTCATTTATTACTCCGTCTCGGTCCAGGAATACGGCTCTTCGCATTTGGTCTGCAGCTCAACGTTAGATGTTGACAAGGTAGGTGTACAGTATGTGGCCGATAACCAAATGCACGTCTTCTACACGCTGCATATTGTCACTAGCAACTACGACAGACTTCTGGGCTGTCTTTGCTAACTTGCCACCATCGAAACCGGTTAGACCTATGGTTACTGCTCCCATCTCGTTGGCCTTCTCCACTGCACGCAGCACATTGGGGGAATTGCCACTGCCACTTATTGCTATTACAACATCTCCTGGTTCCACCAGGCTTTCTATTTGCTCGACGAAAATCTGTTCGTAACTCGTGTCGTTTGCCCACGCCGTAATCAATGGGGTAGAGTCGGCAAGCGACAACACTTTAAACCTTCGGCCGGTGTGTTCTTTGACGCCCTTCTGTAGGTCTTCAGCGATGTGAGTAGCGTTTGCTGCACTGCCTCCGTTGCCCAGGAGAAAAACCTGTTTGCCTTCTTGGTGTGCTCTCCGAAGTATATCTGCTATCTCCAGCAGAGCCTCTTCCGAGAGAGCCTGCAGGGCCTCTTTTAAGAGCTTTACGTAGTTCTGGATTATAGATACCTTTTCGTTACTCCCGTTCATTTTAATCGTTCCCACTTTATCGCCTCACGTTGAAGATCACTTTCGAGCCGTCCCGCGCTAGCGAGATCGGTAGTTCGCGCAGGTGGGCGAGCTTTTTTCTTACGGCAGCCCGATTCTCCGGGGGCACGCACACAAGAAAGAATCCTCCACCGCCTGCCCCTGTTACTTTGCAGCCAAGAGCACCCGCTGAGATTGCGGCATCGACAAGTTGATCAATATGGGGGTTCGATATTGAGCTTGCCAGCTGACGCTTCCTGTTCCAGTTTTCGCGCAGCGTCTGCCCAAGGGATGCGATGGCTCCCAGCTTGAGCAGCCGAGCCAATTCGTCCGCTTGGTCACGCATCTCAGTCAAGATGGTCATTTTTTGAGCTATATTACGTTTCTGTTCGGCGAGTACATCGTCGGATTTCCGAGTTACTCCGGTGTAGAAAAGCAGTAGACTTTCATTCAGGCGCTGCTTTGCCGAATCATCGAGCGCTATAGAGCTTACCTCGACTTCTTCGTTCGGATAAAACTTGAAATGGCGCAGACCTCCGTAGGCAGCTATGTACTGATCTTGTTTTCCAATCGGTTTACCAAGTATGTCGATCTCTATGTGGCAGGCTTCTCTCGCCAATCTCTCAGCGGTAACTGCCTCGCCCTTATATGCATACAATGCGTTCAGCACACCCACAGTAACCGTGCTGGAGGAGCCGAGCCCCGAGCCTTCGGAAGGAACGTCGGCCATAGTTGCAATCTCGATTCCTTTGTCGATTCCTACTATCCTTAAAGCTTCTCTGACCAACTCATGTTGCAGGTCATCGATCGATTCGACCATCTCCGTCTTGGTGTATCCAACTCGGATATAATGGTCGAATCGTTCTTTGACGATTACATAGACGTATTTGTCGATCGCTGTCGAGACAACGCTTCCGTAATCGAGGGAATAAAAATCTTTGAAATCCGTTCCACCACCTGCAAAGCTTATTCGCAACGGAGTTTGGGTTATTATCACCTGCTTTTCCCCCTCTCAACCTAGATTGTAGCACAAAAGATGGTAGGCGAAAAACTGCGAAGGGATCTACGCTACTTACGAGGAAATAGTTCGTGGAAGTCTGGCAGTTTCACTTTCTCGACCAAGGAGCCAACAATGTCACGAGTTTATAACTTCAACGCAGGTCCGGCAGCTTTGCCTCTTCCTGTGCTCGAAAAAGCGCAGGCTGAACTACTAGATCTGGGCGGCAGCGGCATGTCCGTGATGGAGATGTCCCATAGGTCGAAAGAGTATGCCGCTATCAACGATCAAGCTGAGGCGAACGTTCGGAAGCTTATGGGTATACCGGACGACTATTCCGTACTGTTCCTACAGGGCGGAGCCAGCCTGCAGTTTGCAATGGTGCCTATGAACCTGCGGCGACCTGGTAAGGTCGCCGACTACATCGACACCGGAAGTTGGTCGTCCAAGGCGATAAAGGAAGCGAAAGTCAACGGGTCTGTAAACGTTGCATGGTGCGGCAAAGAAGAGAACTACATGCGCGTGCCCAAGGAGAGCGAGCTCAATCTTACACCGGGCGCCGAGTATGTGCACATCTGCTCGAACGAGACAATCGGTGGCATACGTTACCCGACGTTTCCCAAAACCGAGGCGCCATTGGTGGCTGACATGTCCAGCGAGATTATGTCACGTGTGATAGACGTCACCCAATTCGGGCTCATCTATGCGGGTGCTCAAAAGAACCTAGGGCCTTCCGGGCTGGCTCTGGTTATTGTGCGCAAGGATCTCATGGAGCGGTGTCCAGAGGACGTGCCCATATTCCTTAGATATTCTACTCACGCTGAAGAGAAAAGCCTATACAACACCCCGAACACTTGGGCCGTGTACATACTCAAGCTGGTGACCGAATGGCTTGATTCTCTTGGAGGTATCCCGGCGATCCAAAGGATAAACGAGAAGAAAGCCCAGACTTTGTATAACGTGCTTGACTCAAGTGACTTCTGGCGAACACCCGCCGACAAGGAGAGTCGATCCATAATGAATGTTGTCTGGCGGCTGCCGAGTGAGGAGCTGGAAGAGCTGTTTGTAAGTGAAGCAAAGAAGGAAGGTATGGTTGGTCTCAAGGGGCATCGTTCAGTCGGCGGGCTGAGAGCTTCGCTTTACAATGCAGTTGGTCAGGACGCCGTGGATGCATTGGTAAGCTTCATGAAGGAGTTCGAGCGGAAGCACGGCTAAAAGTTGAGCTGTGCCGGTGTGATTTCAGGTGCATTGCGAACGGCTCGGCTTTCAAAAGCCGAGCCGTTTTTTTCTGGTCAGCAGATCAAAACTTGAGCTGTTCGAGCGCTGCTACTCGGAACGCCAGGTTCGGCCAGCTTCGAACGCTTTCAGATTCAGCTCGAGAAAACGCGGTTTTACAAGGCTTGTTATTGCTTCACGCCACAAGGTTTCATCGTGGTCCATCTGCAGTGACAAAGCGCCGAGCATTACAAGGTTAACGACGCGTGCGTCTCCAAGTTGCTGCGCGATATCGAGAGCTGGAATAAGCTTTAGGTTTCTAGTAGCTTCTCGAAGCCTCTCGTTTAAGTCGTTCGGCCAATCGGCTTGACCGCTTGACACTGTAATTGGCTTTATCTCTTGATCGTTGACCAGTGCGGTGCCGTCAGGGGTCAGTAGGTGTGCGTATCTCAAGGCTTCCAGCTTCTCGAAACTTACCAGTATGTGTGTCTTGCCTGTCGCGATGAGCGGCGAGTAGACCTTCTCGCCGATCCTGACTTGGCTCATCACGCTTCCACCGCGCTGCGCCATTCCGTGAACCTCGCTTTTCTTGACGTCTTTTCCTGCCAGTAGCGCAACTCGGCATAGTATGTCGCTGGCGAGCAGTATGCCCTGACCGCCAACCCCCACTAATGAGATGTTTACTATGTCCGTCACTGCACAATCTCCTCGCGTGAATCAGCCTCAAAGGCTTTGTTTGCGCGGTGCTTCGCATATGGCTTCAAATCTGCACACCTGTCGACACATACCGCATCCCGCGCACAGTACAGGGTTAATGCGGACTTTGTGTCTTCGTGTGTCTATCTGAGCTTGGTCGGCAATTTCAATTGCCGGGCATCCTAGACGCAAACAGGCTCCGCACGCTTTACATAGTGTCTCGTCAACACGCATCACACACCGTGCTCTGTCGCGACAGCGCAGCACGCATTCACGGCGGCTTACTACGACTGACGGTTCCGGAGTCCCGAGTTCTTCTTTCAGCACGTTATAGGTGTTCTCTAGATCGTACGGGTCTATAGTGACTACACGTTGGACGCCGACGCCACGCGCAACGTCTTCAACACGGGCTTCCACCGTTTCTTCGCCCATTAGGGTTCGTCCCGTACCTGGATGGTCTTGATGACCTGTCATCGCAGTGGTTCGGTTATCCAGCACTATGACCGTGCTTGTGCCTTTGTTGTACACGGTGTTCAAAAGGCCTGTGATACCCGAGTGGAAGAACGTGCTGTCGCCTATAACGGCAGCAATGCGTTCCCCATCATACCCGGACTTTTGCATTCCGTGGGCGTTTCCAATACTGGCGCCCATACAAACTATCGAGTCCATTGCGTAAAGGGGCTCGAATGCACCCAAGCTGTAGCATCCTATATCTCCGAGCACGGTCGCCTTTAGTCTGTTCAATGCGTAGAACACGCCCCTATGGGCGCATCCGGGGCACATTACGGGCGGTCTGGCTGGAATATCAGTCGCAGGGGATGGAGAGGGCTCGGGTTCGCGTCCTTCTATTTCAGCAGCAAAGCGCTTCAGCCGGTCGGGATTGAGTTCGCCTATTCTCAGACTAGTTTTTGGCTGCTCGACGCGCAAACCCATCGCCAACACTTGTTCCTCGATGAATGCGTCTCCCTCTTCTACCACGTATAACCGATCGACTGAGGCTGCAAACTCTCTGATCATACGCTCAGGCAGCGGGAATGACATTCCCAACTTCAAAATCGCTGCACTCGGCAGTTCTTCTTTTACGTATGCATAGGCCACACCTGAGGTGATGATTCCGATTCTTCCGGTATCCCGATCGTTCGTTGGAGGTTCAATTCGGTGCATTTCGAAGTTTTGCGAAAAAGCTCGTAGCTTCTCGAGCTTCCCCTCCAGTGCTGTTCTTCTCTGGCGAGCGAACAGGGGCACCATAACTGTGCGTGCAATGTCTTTCTTGTAGTGCAAATCGCCTCTGGGCCTGCGTTCAAAGGTACCTAGGTCGACAATTCCTGAGGAGTGCGATATACGGGTTGTGGTTCGCACCAGCACAGGTAGTTCGAACTGCTCCGATATTTCATAGGCTGCCCGCACCATATCAAAGCACTCTTGGCTGTCGGCCGGCTCAAGTACCGGGATCCGTGCGAACTTTGCCAATGTGCGGTTGTCTTGTTCATTCTGGGAACTGTGCATGCTGGGGTCATCTGCCGAGACTATGACAAGCCCACCTGTGGCACCAATGTACGCAAAGGTCATAAGTGGGTCGAGCGCCACGTTCAGACCCACGTGCTTCATTGCAGCCAAAGCCCGTGCACCCGCGAACGATGCCCCGATTGCCACTTCCAAGGCGACTTTTTCGTTGACTGACCATTCGCAGTATATGTCTTTGAATTCGGCGATATTTTCCAATATTTCGGTGGAAGGAGTGCCGGGGTAAGCTGCAGCCAATTGCACGCCTGCGGCGTAAGCAGCATGGGCTATTGCTTCGTTTCCGGAGAGTACCTTTCTGTTCGTAGGCACAGCCTTGCTCATTTTTACCTCTGAAATAGTCAAATCGCAGCCCGCAAGCTGCGTGTGCTAGTTTGCGTTACTTGTCCGACCTATAAAAACGCGCTCGCGCGGAGCCTCCGCCCGAGCGCGAGTGAAACGCTATAACCCTTACTCTTATATCACGACACTAATGTAGTTGGCAAGAAGCACATAATCGAATAAAGATCTTTGCTGGCTTCGCTTGGACGGGGGCGCCGATGGAGGATCCGACCGGATTTATTTACTTTCTTCGAATCAACCACTAACGCACAACGAATTGCACTCGTAGAGCTTTGGTTCACGCGAGCGTAGGCGATTGCCGCGGCAGCAAGGTGCTGCACGAATAGGGAGAGTTTCCTCACCGCTTGACACATTTGACAAAGTTGAAAACCCTATCGTATAGGCTTGTGTGCATGCCTGGCGAGCTTGGGCAAAATTATTTAAAATTGCATTGCCCAAACCCCTTGACAAAAGCCTAGTTAAACAGTATGTTCCCGATGTCTGGGGTTTTTAACCGAGGCGCGGAATGTCGTCCGGCTCGTCGGCTCTGCGAACTCGGTTGAAACCGAGCGTATTAAGCAATGGGCCGGAATCTCAGCATCCGAAAGGAGCTGACGAACAAATGAAAGCATCTACCGCGCCTTGGACTCTCCGATTTGCCTCGGTTTCCCTTTTACTTGCTTGCGTTTTGGTGTGGCTAGCACCTGCGTGCTGCGCAGGCGTACGAGTTCAGCAACCGGAAAAGTTTGATCCTGCGTTGCTTCAGAAGCTGGTCGAACTTCCGTCGGATAAGCGACTCGCTGTGTGGGTTAGGTTCAAGGATCGCCCGGTAATGGACCGCGCTGCCTGGATTCGCTGGACACAAACACACCGGAATTTGCCCCCTGTCGATGAGAACCACATCCAGAAATTGGCTGCCGTTGTTGGTGTGCACTACCGTGCAGTTGACGAGCTTTTCAACGAGGTTTCGGTCGAGCTTCCTGCTGGATTGCTTAGGGTGATCGATAAGTTCGACTTCGTCGACCTGATTTCTGAGGTGCAGATGGGTTCGCAGGCTTGGACTGTCGACAGCCATTCCTGTACGGGCGAACATAAGTTCTCTCGCTGGGAGCAGTGGAACAACCAATCGATCTTGGTTACTCGAAGCCTTGTGAAACCTATGAACACAATCAATATCTCCTCGCTCCACAACTCTCCGAATTTTTATAACGGCTCCGGCGTCAAAATCGGAATCCTCGACAGCGGCATCCGACGCGACCATGAATGTTTTGACGTTGCCAAAACCAAGACCAGTGATAACAACCTCAAGGTCTGCGCCGAGAAGGATTTCACTGAGGGCAAGGGTGACAGCGACGACGGCAACGCGAATACTGCAGATGACGAAATTGGCCACGGCACTGCTTGTGCTGGGGTCGCAGCGGGGTATGACTATCACAACTCCGAATACATAGGTACTGCCCCCGATGCCAAACTTGCGATAGCCAAGATCGGTTACTATGCGAACAACCAGGAGAACTTTCCTCAAGACTACTGGGTAAACGGCATAAAGTGGCTGGTAAATGACGCGAAAGTCGACGTTATCTCCTCCTCGATCAATTGGGAAGCGACTGCCGACGGCAGGTTTAGAATCACACGCTGGGCTGACTGGGCGGCAAAACAGGGTATCGTAGTGTGTATCGCCATGGGGAATAAAGATAACGCCGGCGAAGGATCTCTTAAGCCACCCGCCGATGCGTTCAATTGTATAAGCGTGGCAGCCAGCAAAACCGATGGCGCTTCAATTGCTCCATACAGCTGCAAAGGTGTGACTGCGGACAAACGCCTCAAGCCTGATGTTACTGCTCCAGGTGGCAGCACGGACGAAGAAGGTACTCCGGATAAATACAACAACTACTGGATTTCGCTTCCTCATAAGGGCTGGACGGATGGTTACCAGTGGTGGTACGAAACGAGTTTTGCAGCACCTATCGTCGCCGGAACCGTGGCCTGCATGATGGAGCGCAGCCCCTCGCTCAAGGGAAAACCGCTTCAGGTTCGTACGAGACTTTGGGAGACGGCTGTTGATAAGGGGGCTGTTGGTCCCGACACGACCTGGGGATTTGGACTCCTTGATGCAAATGCGGCCGCCTCAAACGCAAAGCCGCAACTTATTATCAGGGACCTGATCAAAGGCAATGACAACGCCAGGGTGAACGACAACGGCTTTGTGCCTTCGTGTGACGTCGGTGGAGATGGTGGTGGTAATCCTACACCGAACGGCGTATACGAGGGCGTCTGGACAGACGATCCGTTCTGGATTAGCCCTTCCATCTTTGTCGACAATAACCAGGACAATCAGCCGGATCAACCGAACCAACCCATCGCTGGACAGCTTAACTGGTTCAAGGTGAGAGTCGACAACATAGGTGATGCGACCGCCGTAGCCGCGAATATCCAGGTGAAGCTGTATAAAACAGATCCAAACACAGGCATGAAAAATTGGGACCTCATAGACACAAAAACTGCCACGACTGATATTTCGGCAAATTCCTATGGACTGGTAGAACTTCAGTGGAATACGCCAGCGCTGAATACGCTTGGCCAGCAGCACTGGTGCATAGGCGCAACGGTCGAGTACACTGCTGCAGGTTGGAGAAATGACAAAGCGCCGCTGCCCGGTCAGGAGCCCAGTGGTGCACGCCCGGCATTCGACACGATGAAGTGTGACAACTTGGCAATTCGCAACTTTTTTGTCCAAGCTCACGGCAGTCCCGTGGTGCTAAAGTTCAGGGTGCAGAACACAACCGAACTCTCAGGACCTGTGCTGCTGCAACTCTTGCCACAGGAGCTGCCGCCGGGTTGGTACGCGTACCTGAGTCAAGATGTGTTCGTACTTGCCGCTGGTCAGGAGGCAGTGCCGCCGCCCACGCTGACCATCTCTCCGAGCATGGATGCGCAGCCGGGAGATAGATCGATTGTGGTTGTTCAAGCTGTCGGTCCGAACGGTTCGGTGATGGGAGGATTTACAGCGAATACATACATTCCTGGTCCAGGCGTTGTCCATGGCGACATAGCTGCTTCGAAGGGCGCAGCCTCGCCGACAGATCACGTATGGACTACGGGCTCGGATCCGTACAACGAAATGCTGCAGTTTCGACTGACTGCGCAAGGAGGTCTGCCTCCGGAAAACATTCGTCTGAAGTCGGTGTCGCTCTCGGCATCTGGGGGTGGCGATGATTTAGCTGACGTGGCTTCTGTCGATTTGTGGATTGACGTGAACTCGGACGGTATCGTTCAGAATCCGGGGGATATACATCTCGCCAATGGGACGTACTCCGCCGACAACGGTTATGTCAAACTCGCGCCCGCGGTCGGCTACATACTTCCATCCGGACTGCCGGTTTACTTCCTAGTTAGCTACACCATGAGCGGCACCGGGAATGTAGGAGACACCTACAAGTTTGAGCTGGTCGACATAGATTCTGCCGGCTTGATGTCGGGAGCGCGTGCAGGTATTCTCGGTTTATCGATCGAAAGCTGCGAGACGGTCCGTGGGCCTATTCCCCTCAGCACACTCACGGCCGTCAAGGGCTTGTACTCTCCGACAGACCATTGGGGATTTTCCAACGAAGAAAACATAATGTTGCAAGTCTATCTTTCGGCAGATCGCTGGGAGCCGCTGGACGTGTCCTCAATATCACTTACCTCTGCGGGAACAGGCAACGACGCAGCCGATATCTCACTCGCCAGAGTTTATCTTGACACCGACAGCGACGGCAAAGTAGACGCCGGCGATACACTAGTTGGCAGCGGCAAATATCCGAGCGACAATAGCACCACCAGCATTGCCACGTCATTGAGGATTGCCAGGTCAAGCGGCGTCAACCTGCTTGTTACTTACGCAATGGCAAGTGAGCTTGCGCCCGGCAGCACCTATAGGGTGACCCTGGCGGACGTGTCGGCTACAGGTGCACTAACCGGCAGTCAGGCTGCCAAAGTAGGGCTTCCCATAGCAGGCTCAACGAAGACGATCGGTCGAACTGTACCGGGTCAGTGCTACAAAATCGGCGACTGGCAGAGAGAACCCGACGGCACCCTTGTCAGCCTAAGAGACGTTGTGGTTACCGTGGGATACAACACGTTTACAGACAGCAGGATCTACGTAGAAGAGCAAGACCGCTCGCACGGGATAATGATCTACGCACCCTCTGAGGGGTTGTGTGCGGTAGAGGGTCAGATTTTTGATGTGGAAGGGGTTATTGATACCGATCCTGTTACGATGGAGCGCCGTATTGTACAGCCTAGCGTTATTCTAAAGGGCAGCCGAAGTTGGCTAAAGCCGCTCGGAGTCAACCTGAAAAGCGTCGGCGGTGCAGACTTTGGTTTCTACAAGAAGGGCATAATGGACGGAGTCGGGCTTAACAACGTCGGTACTCTGGTGCGCGTGTTCGGCAGAATGACAGGCGGAGATGGATCGAGCTTTTTTATCCTGAGCGACAACTTCAAAAACCCTGTGTTTGTAGACGTCAGCGCGCGCCGCACGCCTTTCTGCTGGCCTCCGGCGGCCGGCTACGTTATGCTGAACGGCGTTGTTACGCTTAGACACGTTGAAGCTGAGTTGAAGCCCGCCGTCGTTCCTTGCCTGTTTCCAGAAATGGTCTGGTGTGTGTTCTAGACGTTTTCCTTGCTCGCGACCGACATACAGTGAACGGATGGTTGGTGTGGGGCATCTATTTTTCGACATTCCTACTTATTTCGGAGGCATCGGTCGAAAAACTCACGCACCGACGTCATAATCTCCGACCAAGAAGGCTCTATGCCTTGCTTGTCGAAGCCGTGACCTGCGTTCTTTACACGGATAAAGGTCACATCAGCCCCTGCCTTCTTCAGTGCATCCGTCATCTTTTCTGCCTGTTCTATGGGTACCAGCGGATCTTGCTCTCCATGAACCAGTAAGAAAGGGGGATCATCGCGCGTCACAAAAAAGATGGGGCTGGCAAGTTTGGCAAGCTCCGGCTTCTCGCTTAGTTGCCCTCCTAACAGCTCTGCGACCGGTCCTGGCTTCTTTTTGGCAGGGTCGCGGGCGATGGGCAGGGTCAGATCGCACGGACCGTAGAAAACACAGACTGCTTGAACCCTGCTCGAGATGCCAACATTGCCATAGTCACCTTCAAGTTCTTTGATTCCGTGTGTGGTTCCCAATAAAGCGGCCAAATGTCCGCCGGCTGATCCGCCCCAGACACCGATACGGTTCGCGTCAATGCCGTACTTCCGACTGTTCGCGCGCAAGAAGCGGATAGCGGCCTTGCAATCTGTTATTTGGGCGGGAAACTTTGCTTCACCGGACAGTCTGTACTCGATACTTGCGACAACGTAACCGTGATCGGTGAGCCAACGAGCCATGTTCATCTTGTAGGTTCCGGTTTTCCAACCGCCGCCGTGGATCCATACAACTGTTGGGTGCGGCTTTCCCGTTCCGTCCTCAGGCACAGCGATGTCCATATGCAAGACTCGCTCACCAATTTTCGCGTAGACAACATCGTTGAACTCAATTGATAACTTTGTCGGTTTTTCAAGTGCCGACGCTGCAATCCCCAGTATAAAGATTCCGACGAGATACCAATACTTTGCCATGCGCCTCATGGTGTCACAGTGTCTCCTTTCTCATAGGTTGTCGTCGTGGCGGTTTGAGAGCGGTCGGTTAGAATCACTTACACGGCTCGTTGTTTGCGATGATTGCCGCGCTGCCGATTTCGTTTATGATAGAAACTCCGTTCACACCGTTATTCTCGGTAATGATCGCGTGTTTCACACCCTTTCTCACAGCGATAGAGGGCTCCGGGGTAGCAAACGTGCATCCTCTCACCTGTAGTCTTCCAGCGTCGGCTTCGACCAGCGGCTTGGTGTTTCCATTCCTTCCGCTCGAAAGGTAGCAATCCGACAGTGAAAGGTACCCTTGTCCGTGAGAGACCACATTTTGAACCGACGGGCCCCAAAAGGCGCAGTTCACTAGTCGAACCGATCCGCTGCAGGTCTTCTCAATTACCACAGCCGTGGGGTTCTCGCCGGCAAACGCTACCAACTGGGCATTCGTGATCAACAAGCCCATCGGCTGTATTGCCTCAACTACGATGCACCGCTGTGACCAATCCGAACCGATTCCGCAAAACTGACCGTTGCAAGCTCCGCTGGGAGTTTGAATAAACTTGTAACCGACGTTGGTCGGGAAGACAAATGTGTTCGTTACATACTCCCAGTCGGTGCGACCGAACACGAACGCTTCCAGGTTCTCGATCATAAACTTATTTACCAATTCGGAATCGCCGCCGACTTCTTTCGACCACCACCAGTGGCCGTGAAGCTGCACGTTATCTATCCTGCCTATATCTGTGCACGCATCTACGAATATCCCACGTCTCAGTGTGCAGCCGTACACGCTCCTTATTCGGTGTCTGACATTCGGCTCTGGCCCAATTTTTATACCGTTATAGCTGTTGACCAGCGTGACGTTCTCTACCGTGTTGTCAAAGCCCTTGAGATGAAACGTCCACGGATACGGCCTAATGTCTCTAACGTTCTGCTCGGGGTAGTAGATTACCAAGCCCGAAACGGAACACGAGCTTCCCATTTCGAATAGCGCCGGAGCTTCTTCATTATTCTTTCCTCCGGTCGCAAGAATTACAGAGCCCACCAGTGGCTCTGAATACTGCGGTGCCGCTGCCGCTCCTCTTATGTGTACCCCGGGAGGCACATTTATGCTTCCCTTCACGAGATACTTCCCGGCCGGTATGCTGACAACACCGCCGTGCTTGGCGGCTTCATTGCACGCCTTCTGGATAGCCTCAGTATCGTCTGTTACCCCATCTGCCTTAGCTCCAAAGGACTTTACGTTATACTCGCATTCCATTTTGGGTTCTCCATTGCTCGAAGATTGCAGTGCGGCACATAATACTAACCACACCACGATCAGGTGAACGCTCACTTTGTACATGGTTTTCCGACCTCCCCGTGTAGCTGTTTTTTGAGCCGGCTCACACGTTGTCCTGCTCGGCATACTACTTCCCTGAGCATTGAGCTTTTCCTGCTGATACGCCGTGGTGCATAGTAGCAGAATCCCTCAAGAAATCACTTCAAAGCGCTGATCTCCTCAGCTTTGCCGTATCTGTCGAGTCGAACTGGAACCGATAATCTTACATGTGTTCTGGGTTGGGTGCCAGCGATGGTTGGGCATACGTCTGTTCAATCAGGATGCGTTCTGCAGTCGACAGCGTGAGTCGCCCGCGGCGCGGACCTTGATGAGAATCAACGTCGGAGACGATTATAGACCTAGTAAAAATACCTGATTTTGGAAATTGCCGTTGACAACGCCCATATCATGGGGTAGATTTCAAATGCTGAGGAGCAAGCAAGGTTGCATCCGTCGACAAACTGCCTGTGCGCTTGACTTGAAAGGAGAAGCAAGACATGAGAAGGCTGTGGTTGGCAATTCCGGTGTTTCTTTTGGCTGTACCCGTTCTTGCAGCGCCCAAAAACGGAATGCAGGTGATTCCTGAGCCAGGTTCAATTACAACGCTGGGTGCAGCATTGGCGGGATTGGCAATTTATTTGAAAAGACGCAAGTAGCTTGCTGGCTCAGTCCTGGGCAGGAGGAAAGAAGGAGAGGGGTAGGCCGGGCAAAGTGCCCGGCCGCTTGTGCGTTAGTGTTTCAGTTCTAGCTCACGGTCAAGAAGGCTGATGGTCTGCGTGCTCACTGGTGCGCAGGGTGTTTAGCAGGGTCAAGCAGAATGCACCAAGACCAACGAGTACCCCTGTAAGTTTTGCAGCCCATCCCAATAGTGGTAGTTCGTAAACGATAGACAACAACACGACCCCGCAAACAAGCACTGCTAAGCGTGATGCGCTCGTTCCGAACCTCTTCGTAACAAGCGTGCCTAAAGCGTATGCTGTGAACAACCCTGATGTGTAGAGGAGCACTGCGTAAATTGCCAGCGCGGCAAGACCCAACGGCATCCCAATTACTGTTATCAGTGTAATGACTGAGGCTATGGGTACCACTATTGCTGCGATAAATCCTATTCCGAGCGACTGCCAGAAGGATTTCTTCACTGTTTCAGCGGCGCCCATCGTCTGGCTAGGGAATGCTGCCAGCAAAACAGCTCCGAAAACTATCGCCGCTGCTAATCGGCGAAACCATCTTCCGAGCTTCGACCAGAAGACAGACTTTGCTCTTTTATTCACGGGCAGCCTGTGAATGATTTGCCCCATAACCTTTGCTTTTGTAGACCGCCATATCGGATTGGGGCTTTCGCAGTAGACGTTCCCGTATACAACGGCGTGGTCCAGAAGCCTCAGCTCATTTGTCTTAGCATAAAGGTTGCCCCTCACACTACCGTCAATAACTAGGGTTCGCGCTGCGGCCCTGACGTCGCGTCCCACAGTTCCGCTCAAGCTGACAGTTCCTCCAGCAGCGAACAGGTCTTTTCCTACACGGCTTCTTTTATCTGTTACCACTGCTGCTCCAGCTAGGTATGCATTGTCCATAACGCAGGAATGCACCGTTACGACTTGACCTAAAAGCCACGCATCGTTTCTGACATTGCCCCCCAGATCAACGTTCCGTCCGGCCAATATCACGTATCCATCTATAGGTGCCGATACTCGTGCTTCTTGCACCGCCGCCGCGACTAAGTCGCCTGACACTTCAGCTTCGACCCGGGTTCTTACAGCCGCTGTGAAAACGTCTTCGTGCCGTGTTTCGCCTTTAGGAAAAACAACATCTGGTGCTACTGAAAACTCTCCGGCAGCTGGGGACTGAACAATCACAGCAGCGCACAAGCACGACAAAGTCGCCAAAAGCATTTTCATTTCGAACGGCTCCTCTACGAACTCTGCAGCGACACAGTGTTGAGAAAACTGCTGATTAAACCGGCACTGGGCTTATGTAGGTTGCATTTTGGGTAATAGGATATCACAAGGCAGAAGCCTAAGAGTACAACGGAGGTGTAATCAAATGCCATATAGGATAGTGGTGGACCGCAGCAAATGCCAAGGTATTGGTGCTTGTGTCGGTGTGGCACCTGATGTCTTCGAAATCGATTCGGAAGGCAAATCCGTGGTTATAAATCCGGAGGGAGCCGACGACGACACGATTTTGCAGGCTGCCGAGGCATGTCCATTAGAGGCAATAACGTTGTACGACGAAAACGGTGAACAAGCATATCCGTAGTCGACGGAGAGTTGGGCTGAAGGCAAAGGTTTGCCGAGTGGCCTGTACAAACCCGAGAATCTCGACCCCTTGACGTGCTGTTTCGTGTAGCGTAGAATACAACCGCTGCTCAGTAAGCATTCTGTGTGCACATTCTCATAACGTTGAAAAGCGTGGAAGTGCAGACGCCGCCGTGGCTAGAGGAAAAGGTGCCAAGGCGGATTCCAACGGTGGCGTTGGCTTGAAGATCACGCCCAGCGGTGATGTGCTTGTCATCGTCCTGAGCGGAGAACTCGACTTTGCCACCGTCGGAACCGTTACAAATTGTATTGAGGGTGCTTTGTGCGATCATGTGAGAGTGTGCATACTGGACTGCAGAGCGCTGACAATTGCTGACAGTGAGGCCGCGAGGGCTTTGCTCGGTATACAAGACCGTTTTCGCCGGTCGGGCAAAGAACTGAAGGTGCTCAGTTTGGCCTGGATGTGCGACTGAGAACACTACGCTGCAAATGGCTATTGCTGCCGCAGGGTACGCCTCAAAAGATTTGTCGGTAACTGATTCGATGTGTCTTTGAAACCCCGCAGGGTTCAGCATCGTCTAGGTAAGTGCATCCGGATTTTGGAAAAATGTCGCAAGACGCCACAACTTATCGTGATCTTGCCGCCGACGCAGTCGTTGCTGCTGCTGAAGCAGGTGGCGACCTGCAGCGCTATATAGTTGCCCCCGCTTTGTTGTCTATGCTCGGAAACCTGTCCGGTAAGCACGTGCTTGACTTGTACTGCGGTGCGGGATACCTTTCGCGGCGACTTGTCACCCTAGGTGCACAGGTTACTGCTGTTGATACCTCAGCACGCTTGATAGGCATTGCGAGCGAGATCAGTAAACGGGAAAACTGTGGCATCAATTACGTCATCGCCGAGCCCACGGATCTTTCCGCAATCGAAGACAGTGTTTTTGA
>JARYME010000078.1 GCA_029907315.1 Armatimonadota bacterium
AAAATGCTTGCGGATGGTTCGCCCGTGCTACTTTACGGCAAGGTTGTCACTGCAAATTTCTCTTCAAGCGATGGGTGTATCTATATTGAAGAGCCTACTAGAACCGCGGGGATAAGGGTCGAAACGGCGGATTCCTCGCTAAGACCGGGTGACATTGTCAATGTGTCCGGCAAGCTGGCTACCCGCATGCTCAGTGGTAGACCATCAGAGCGCACTATTACATCCGCTGTTGTATCCAAAGTTGCTTCGGCGGCCGGTCCTAAGGCGGTGGCGCTTACTTGCAAGAATGTCGGCGGCTCCGACTTCAACTCGTTCACACCTGGAGTGCGAAACGGAGTGGGTCTAAACAATATGGGACTTTTGGTCCGCGTGTTTGGTCGGGTGACGTACGTTGCTGGCAACTACATCTACGTGGACGATGGCAGCAAAGTTGAGAACCTATATGGGTTGTACACACCTGTTCGCGGGGTCATGGTCAAATGCCCAGGTACTCCTTCGGTAAATGTGGGCGACATGGTAGGCGTGACAGGTGTAGTAGAAGGAAGCATCCCAAGCAGCCCGGACTGGACAACCAACCGTGTGTTCATTCAAATGCGCGATTGGTCGGACCTGACGCGCTACTGACTGGGCATAGCTGCGCCTAAAGCGACAAAGTGCGAAATGATGCGATTGGTAGCGTCAAGTCTTGTGTGCAAATTGCTTTGATCGGTAACCGTCATCCCACTTGTTGTTCTGATGTGCAAGCAATGGCATAGAGCACTCCATCAGCGCTTTTGTAGCTGGTGCGCGCACTATCCTCGTAAGCGGCGTAGTTAGCCTGCTCCAGAGCATAGCAGCAGCGCCTTCACGCACCTCAGGCGGAATTTTTACGCGCGCTGTAACGCAAGAATGTCTGAAGTGCTTGGTCTGAGATGCCCCTGCGTTTACCAGAAGTGGACTCCCGAGAAAAAAGCGTCGCCCATAAGGTTGACCAATGAAAGGGAAAGGCACTTAGAGATAGCTCGCTAGCTTCAGCGTCAACCAGGCGCGATAGCAAGCCGGCCGCAGAAGATCAATGAAAGGTTAGAGTAAACCGATGGCACAACGGTCAAGCGCTCGGCCGCGGTGTGGCGCGCACATCTTGCTTCGCACGATAACGTTGGCTTTCTACTGGTCTTTGACCAGGAGATACCCGGTTAATTTCATAGACATCGCTGCAAAGAGGGCTGCGGCCCTGTGAGTGTTCGTGGACAAACGCGTTACTGAAAACACCATGCTTTGAGCCGTTTTCGATTTGTTTGAACGGTTGTTGGATAAGGGAGCGTTTTGCAGATGCTTCAGCAGTGTGCTGGTGCAACTTCACCTAGAAGAAGTCCGGTAAGTTGCGGCTCTTCGGATTACGCTGGGGTAGATCGAACCGGAAAATACAAAAGCCGGTCGCCCACGATATAACTATTTCAAGGCGATGCCGGCTCAGTTTGTCAAACACCTGGGAGCGGGGGGAGGATTCGAACCTCCGACCTTCGGGTTATGAGCCCGACGAGCTACCGGACTGCTCCACCCCGCGTCGCCATTATTATTATAACACCCCTCGATTTATGTGTAAACAGGTTTTTGCCGTTATAGGTTGCTCGATTTCGGCGAGATAACTAGCACGGAGCGGACGTCGTGCGTCTAGAGCCGCATTATCTCAACAGCTTGATGCGACCAAACCGCAGTTTTCCGGCTCTCACTACCTGACCATCTACGGGTGAAATGTTTGCCGACGGCTCGGTGATCTTCTTGCCGTCGATGGTCACTGCACCCTGTTGCACAAGTCTGCGTGCCTCGCTGTTTGAAGGTGCCATTCCGGCTTTCACAAGGAGTCTGACGATCCATATCGTTCCGTCGACCAGATCTTCGGGACTAAGCACTATGTCGGGCATTTCCTCTGGAGTTTCTCGCTGACTGAAAACTCGTTCGAACTCAGCTTGCGCTTCAGCAGCGGCTTCAGCGGAGTGATAGATGGTGACGATTTCCCTAGCAAGACGCTTCTTTACTTCCATAGGATGCAATTTGCCCGACGCCAGGCCTTCATCTATGGCTTTGATCTCTTCCAGTGGTACATCCGTGCACAGCTCGAAATAGTCGTGCATAAGTTCGTCCGGAATCGACATCAGCTTGCCGAACATATCCTTGGGGCTTTCCGTGACGCCCACATAGTTCCCCAGAGATTTTGACATCTTTTGCACGCCGTCCAAGCCGACTAGTATGGGCATAAAAAGGCCTACTTGCTCTTCTTGTCCAAACTGAGACTGCAGGTCTCGCCCGAGCAGAATATTGAACTTTTGGTCGAGCCCCCCGACCTCCACATCGGATTCTAGCACCACGGAATCATATGCTTGGCACATCGGGTAGAGTATCTCGTGGAGCCCGATAGGCTTCCCTTCACTGAGGCGGCTTGCGAAATCGTCTCGCTCCAGGACGCGTGCTACTGTCAACTTGCTCGCAATCTTTATTGCATCTTCAAACGAAAGCTTGCCAAGCCATTCGCTGTTGAAGACAACCTTGGTCTTGGCTGGATCAAGAATGAGACAGTACTGATCGTAGTAGGTCTTTGCGTTTCTTTGAATTTCCTCTTCCGAAAGCTGAGGCCTGGTTACACTTCTTCCGCTAGGGTCTCCGATTGCCGCAGTGAAATCACCAATGATTATGATGACCTCGTGCCCTAGATCTTGAAACTGCCTCATTTTACGAAGGACCACGGCGTTGCCGAGGTGAATGTCGGGAGCGGTTGGGTCAAGGCCTAACTTGACTTTCAGCGGCTTACCTGTTTCGCTGGATTTTTTGAGCTTTGCTTTCAGTCCTTCTTCAGGGACTATCTCGATGGTTCCTCGCTTTAGCAGGGCAAATTGCTCTTCCAGAGTCACCTCTTCTTCTCCGCAGGGTCATTCTTTGTATGTTCATATGCTAACATGCGTAAACCCAGACGGTCAACGTAGCACCAAGCCTGTGCCAAGCTGCGCTGCGCATGGATATCTGACTGATGCGGAATTATCCCAAGCCGTCGAAGTTGAGTGCGACGTATGTGGGCACTGTAGCGTTCTGTTGACTGCTTGGCCTCCGGCAAGTAAAATAATCTTGCGGGCGCGGCTGAACGGCTGCTTTGCCAAAGTGGGTACCTCATACGGGTGCCCTGTACTATTTACGGTTAGGTTTAGCTGGTGACACAAGAGGATATCCGGGGGTTAATGACAATGGCGAACCTGAAGCTGGTAGCGAACTACCGATCCGATATGAGCAAAAGCCATCTTAAAAAGATTCGCAGAGAAGGCTATGTTACGGGCAGCGTGTTTGGGCGCGGCATTGATCCGATACCGATAGAGGTAAGCCTCAAAGACCTTGTGAACCAGATCAAATCATCCGAACACGGTATGATGTCGCTGTTCGATCTCGAGATTAAAGGAGCGCCCAAAGACGGAAAGCACACTGTCATCATCAAGGAGTTTTTCCGAGACCCGATCACACGCAAAGTTCTAGATATTCAGTTTCAGCGTGTCTCGCTGACCGAAAAGGTGCACGTCGATGTGCCGATCGAGCTCGTTGGTGACTCCGAAGGCGTCAAGAAGGGAGGTATTGTGGAGCAGCTGCTTGACGAGCTTGCAGTCCGAGCCTTGCCTACAAATATTCCTCCCAAGATCGAGGTCGACATTTCTTCGCTCGACATCGGCGATCATATACGCGTTGCAGATATTAAAGCTCCTGAGGGTGTAGAGATTTTGACTGACGGAGAGACAATAGTATGTACGTGCGTGCCGCCTCACGTGAGACACGAAGAGGCTGCACCCGCAGAGGAGAAGGCGGAGGAAGCCCCTGCAGCAGAGAAGGAGAAAGCGCCCGCAGGGGAATCTGAGTAACGATCCAATCGAGGTATCTCTACGGTGCGGCTTATGGCAGCGCTGGGCAAGTGTGGGCAGTCTAGGACATCGATCCTAGGCTGCTCTTTTCGTTTTTGCAGATTCCCCAGATCTCGACAGTGAGGACCGCGCGGTCTCGATTGACACCGTAGCAGCGGCAACTATAGTTTCTAACAGCCTTACTTTCTGAGCGGTCGCATCTCGTTTGTCCGAGAAATAAACGCTCAGGACCCCGAGAGCTGTGCCATTGTGCACGATTGGTAACGATACAGCTCGTCCGTCGTCACGGGCTATCATTCTCCAGGGCACCAATTCCACATCGACAAACACGTCGTCCGCCGTCTGCACTTGCTTAGTGACGAATGCACGGGCTGTGTGTCCTGAGTGGAAGCCCGGTCGCCTGTCGGGGGATCTCACGGCATATGTCGTTCCGAGAGAGGCAAGGCAGATCTCTGGACCTGCAATCGCAACAGTTTGCAGTGCTTCACCGGGTTCATCTGCCAGGTACAGAGCGACAATTTCGGCTCCAACAACTTCTCGAACTGTGCTGGCCAGAACATTGAACAGTTCCATCGGAGACGTCACGCCGACGAGTGCCCAAGACACTTTATGAAGCGCTTGGCTTTCCATAGCGTATTCTCGAGCCAGTTTGTGTGCGGTTGCATTGCGAATAGCCGTTTCGACTAGAAAGACGGTCCAGCAGGCAGTCCATATGGTGCAGGTTGACCACCACCACACATCGAAGCGTTCGAAAGATACAGCTCTGGCAAGCATTGCTACGCCTAGTCCCGGAAGAAGCCCGTCGAGCGGTTCGTAGTTCCGATTAGCCTCTTCTCGCCGCTGATACTGGGCTGCGAGTGCCGCCATTGCGAAACTTCCGAACGCAGCGAGTGCGACCAAGTTGCCAATGCCGTATTTTTCAGGAGTGCTGTACTGCGCGTTGAGAATAGCCAGTGCGTGCTGAAGTTGAAAAACAGGAAATGCGGTAAGTGTTGCAGTTGCCACGGCTAGCTGTGCCCGCGACAAGATTCCGTTGGACGGCTTCCACGACTTATTTATTGACCTACTTAGGAAAAACGCCGCGGCTGCAAAAAGTATGCCCCAAGAAAGTGTTTCATCATCCAACGGGGCGGCGTTCTGAACTGAGTCGACAAAGACCTGCAGTGCTGAAGAGACAGCCAGAGCAATGAAACCGATGGACGCGAATAGGTCTCTTGTCGTCCTAGTTAGTGCAAATACAGCGAATGAGTAGGTGCCAGCAGCCAGCGCAGCGCAGGCACAAAACGCGAGACTAAATGCAGTTATGCCTGCGACGTTATTCCATTCGCTCGAGGGAGTCCAAAATCTTGTGACAAGCCAACTTACAGCCAAAACGCAAACCCATTTCAGGAATCTGGTGACAACTACTGCCCGGCTGAAGCTGGAAGTTGTCAGCCGACCAACGAGCGTTCTGGCTGGGAGTACACACTGACGTGCTGCCAACTGACTACTGCCTTGTTACCAGCTTTATAGTTAGGTTTGACCCTTGCCTGATTGGGAGAGTAATGTCTCTACTACTATTTTCGGCAGATGCCGTGCTGATGATTATGGCTGGGAATTGAACCGATGCATCGTGGTTTGTAAGACTAATGAAAGCCTTGACGAGCCTAGTTCCATTTACGGCGAAAACAAACAGCCCCGCCTATTAGGACGGGGCTGATTTGCGGAAATGTATTACTCAGAGTTTACGACTGCGATTCGACAGGCATCACCGGTAGATCCGCCGATTTCGTGAAGAAGATCTTTCCATCCTCAACTTCTGCTCGAATCGTATCTCCGGCGGTGAACCGACCGAGGAGTATCTCTTCTGCAAGAGGATCTTCGATCAGACGCTGGACAGCGCGCCGAAGCGGTCGAGCTCCGAACTGTGGATCGTAACCCTCTTGCGCCAAGAGTTCGCGGACTTCTTGGGTGACTTCCAAGTCCATGCCCTGATGCGACAGCTCTTGTCTGACGCGGTTTATCATCAAGTCCACTATCTGCAGGACCTCTTCCATCGTAAGCTGATGGAACACAATGATTTCATCTACTCTGTTGAGGAACTCGGGTCTGAATGTTCGCTTGATCTCGTCCATTATCCGGTTCCTCATGCTCTCGTAGCTGCGCTGTGTTTCGGCAGCGCTCTTGAGCTCTCGGAATCCAATCCCGGGTCCGCTGGTTATGGACTGCGCACCAATGTTGGATGTCATTATGATGATCGTGTTCTTGAAGTCGACTACGCGCCCTTGTGAATCGGTTAGCCTACCGTCCTCCATCACTTGCAGCAGAATGTTGAAGACTTCCGGGTGGGCTTTTTCGATCTCATCCAGCAGGATTACAGAGTAGGGCCTTCGACGCACAGCTTCAGTCAGCTGACCGCCTTCGTCGTAGCCGACATATCCCGGGGGCGCACCTACCAACCTGGATACAGCGAAGCGCTCCATGTATTCGGACATGTCGATTCGTATTAGGGCGTCCTCGGTCTCAAACAGGAATTCAGCCAATGCTCGCGCAAGCTCGGTTTTGCCAACGCCCGTCGGACCTAGGAAAATGAAGCTTCCCATCGGTCTCTTCGGGTCCTTCATCCCGGCACGAGCTCTTCTGATGGCCTTTGAAACTGCAACGACGGCCTCATGCTGTCCCACCAATCGGCCGTGCAGCACATCCTCCATCTTCAGAAGCTTAGCTGTTTCTCCTTCTACCAACTTGGAAACTGGAATACCAGTCCACGAGTAGACTATGTGTGCTATTTCGTCCTCGTTGACAACCGTCGGCAGATTCTTGCGCTCTTCTTCCCAACGTTCCTCCAGCTCTGCTATCCTGTCGAGCAGTTCTTGCTCGCGTGCCCTAAGTTCCAGCGCGCGGTCGTAGTTCGATCTAGTCGGCACCGATTCTAGTTCAGCTCGCAGCTTGGCAAGCTCCTGTTTTGCTGCGCGCAATTCTGCCGGCGGCATAGAGAGTCTCAGCCGAACGCGAGATGCAGCTTCGTCGATCAAGTCGATCGCCTTGTCAGGTAGCGCGCGGTCGGTGATGTAGCGCGCCGACAACTGCGCCGCTGAGATCAAAGCGGAATCATCTATTGTGACCGAGTGATGCTTCTCATATCGGTCGCGGAGACCTCTAAGTATTTCTATGGTTTCTTCTACTGTAGGTTCGCGCACCTGTATCGGTTGGAAGCGTCTCTCGAGTGCAGCGTCGCGTTCTATATACTTACGATATTCGTCCATCGTCGTTGCGCCGATGCACTGCAGCTCACCACGCGCAAGCGCGGGTTTGAGGATGTTTGAAGCGTCGATTGCGCCCTCAGCTGCTCCGGCACCGACCAGCGTATGCAATTCGTCGATGAAGAGGATCACTTCGCCGGCGGCTTTCCGAACCTCTTCCATAACCCGCTTCATCCGTTCTTCGAACTCGCCACGATACTTCGTTCCGGCGACCAAGCCGGCCAGGTCCAGCGCGACAATGCGCTTGTCACGCAGCGTCTCCGGAGTATCTCCGCTGACTATTCTTTGGGCAAGACCTTCAGCTATTGCCGTCTTTCCGACACCGGGTTCTCCAATGAGGCACGGGTTGTTCTTCGTGCGTCGAGAAAGGATTTGTATAACGCGTTCGATTTCGTTATCGCGGCCAATGCACGGATCCAGCTTATCCTGCCTAGCGAGCTCGGTATAGTCTCTTCCAAACTCGTCGAGGGTAGGGGTTCTCGAGCGATGGCGCTGAGAAGAGGTCGAAGGCGCATCCCCTTCTTGGAGAGCCATAACTTCGCGGCGTGTGCGCTCCAGATCGACGCCCAATTTCTGCAGAACGCGGCCTGCAAGACCTTCTCCTTCACGGATCAGTCCAAGCAACAGGTGCTCAGTACCTATGTAATTGTTGTTAAGGCTGCGAGCCTCGTCGTAGGCAAGATCTATGACCCGTTTGGCTCTTGGCGTAAGTTGCATATCCTGTCCCAGGCGGCCGTCGCCTCTTGTTACTTGCCGCTCTATTTCAGAGCGGATTCTGCCCAAACTTACGCCCATCCTGTCGAGAATTCTTGCGGCCACGCTGTCGGTTTCGCGCACAAGCCCCAGAAGCAGGTGCTCCGTTCCTACGTAGTTCTCGCCCAGCCTACCTGCTTCTTCTTGTGCGAAGAACACAACTCTGCGCGCACGCTCGGTAAATCGCTGCCACATACTCTACCCTCCTTTACTGCAGGATCCGTCAGCCGCTTTTAGTTTATATACGGCTTTTGCCGACGGAGGGTTCTCCGCCCCAATTCCATTATACAATAATCCACATCCCTAATGCTTCATTTTTGCACATCGCTCTTGCTGCATCGATTTGTCCCGTTGCAGCGAGATTCCAGGTGACACAACGCACTGGGTTTTCGTCGAATGTACTCACATTTGGCTTGTGCCGTACTTGACCCTCTCACGCATAATACGTGCTCTTTCAATCTTTGCTACTGCATCGTCTCCTGCAACTGTTTGAACGGCTAACAGGAGTTCATTTGTCAAGGCAAGAGGACAATTTGGCATCAGCCCAAGCGAACAAGCTAATCTCAACCTTGATATGAGTTCTAGTGCTTCTCCGGAACCGAGCGACATAGCGCTCGATAGGCATTTCAGAGCCGCTTCTGCTTCACGAAGGACTCGGCTTCTGTTCGACTCCAATAACCGATTCCGCGCATCGCGTTCCCGACACAACAAATATTCGGTCACGGAACGCACACGTTCCACAATTTCAGTCTCTGGAATTCCTAGAGTTATTTCGTTAGAAACTTGGTACATGTCCCCTGCTGGTCTGCTTGCTTCTCCAAATACGCCTCGCACGGCAACGGCCAGCCCAGTGGCAGCGTGTAGATGCCGACTCAGTCCGCCTGTTTTTGCGAGACCGGCAAGGTGCATCAGGGCGGATATGCGCAGTCCCGTACCCGTATTGGACACGTGTGCCGTAAGATACCCGAATTGTGGAGAAAAAGCAAAATCGAGGCGAGAGGACAAAATGTCATCTGCCCAGTCGGCCATTTCCCAAGTTTCCCGAAGCCTCAAACCGGACCGAATTACCTGGAGCCGGATGTGGTCCTCTTCGTTTACCATTATGGAAAACACCCCCGACGGCTCCAGTACCAGAAGTTTACCTACGCCGGGAGACACTTGTTCGGCGCTGGCAAGATGAGCATCTACCAGAAAGCTCTTCTGTACTAATGTCAGCTTTTCTACTGCGCAGGCTTTTAGACCCGGGATGTGTGTTGTCAGTTCTGCACACGCGGCTCGAACTTTGCGGGCGACGACGTTCAGCACCTCTTCCGATGCACGCCAGGGAAACGGATATGCAGCAAGATTTCTAGCTAACCGAGTGCGGGTGGAAATGACGACATCCGCGTCTGTCCCTTTCCCACTTACCCACTCGGGTACAAGACGCGAATCCGGTTTCACTACAGCAGAGTCTTCCCAACGTGGCATGTGCGGCCTTGAAGATCGGTTATCAATCCAATTACTGCGGTGCCAAACTGGTCGTAGCAGTTGGGGCATCCAAGCCGACCGGTCTCAATGATATCGGTGAGCACAACCCCACACACCTTGCAGGCTCCGGCGGTGTGATCGGCGCCTTTCGTTTCCCCAACGGCTTCGAATAGGTTTCCAAGATCCAGCTGGTGTCCGGCAAGAACGCGTGACCAGTCGTTTGCACACTCGCGGCAGAGAACCGTCTGTTCCACGTCGCCTCCGCGCGAACGAGCCACCAAGACTTCCGCTCTTCTCGAGCCGCAAAGCCGACACGTGCGATTCTTCACCTGTGCAATCCTGCCGCCGCCGTATCTGCTGATGCATGACTTGAACGCTTCAATCAGCTTTTGAAGCTAGCGGCTGCGGTGCTACCCTACCAATCCCCGCTTTCGATATACTCCCTGAAAGCCTTCTCAAGTTTTTTCGTAATGGGCCCGGGCTTGCCGTCGCCGATGCGCCTATCGTCGAGCTTTACCATAGGTACTACTTCGGCAGCTGTTCCAGTCAGGAACGCTTCGTCGGCAGTGTAAAGATCGAAGCGGGTGAAAACCTTCTCAACGACGTTTATGCCCATTCCTTGGAGGAGGTCCATTGCCGTTTGCCGAGTGATTCCCTCAAGAATACCAATGTAGGCAGGCGGTGTATAAACGACCCCCTTCTTGGCATAGAAAATGTTATCCCCAGTGCACTCGGCAACGTACCCCTCTTCGGTTAGCATCAGGCCTTCTCCAGCGCCGACTTGATTCGCCTCTATTTTGGCCTGGACGTTGCACAGGTATTTGCCGAGAGACTTGATGCGCGGCTCCAGTACCTGCGGGTTTGCCACACGCGTCGCAACAGTCACTACATCCAGGCCATTTTCGTACATTGATTTAGGGTAGAGAGAAAGCTTGTCGCTTGAAATGACCACCGTGGGAGGAGTGGTTATGTTTCGTGGGTCCAAGCCCAGAGCCACGCCTCGCGTCACAGTAACGCGGATATATCCGTCCTTGACTTCATTCCGACGAATCAATTCTTCGACGTTGGCACAGAACTGTTCCGGACCGTAAGGCATTTCTATCCAGAGCGCCTTTAGAGAGTTGTAAAGACGCTCTATATGCTCCTTTAGCTTGAATGCGCGACCGTTGTACGCTCTTATTCCCTCAAAAGCTCCGTCGCCGTACAGAAAACCGTGGTCATATATGTGCACGTGTGCTTGGTCACTCGGCACGAACTCACCATTCAAGAACACCCATTTATCCATACTACGCCCACCACATCTCACCGGCTTTTTCAGAGATTACAACCTGCTTCAAGAACGACACGGCCTTCTGGAAGCCCTCATTTACCGACATCAGGCTGTCTTCGTGTTCGATGGAGAGAACATAGTCGTAGCCTACCATCTTGAGCGTGCTCACTATGTCCTTCCATGTTTGGTAGTCGTGGCCATAACCCACAGTTCTAAAAATCCAGCTGCGGTTAATCTCGTCACCGTAAGGCTTTGTATCGTTGCATCCGTTCACGGCCGTGTTCAGAGGATCGATTCTGCAGTCCTTGGCGTGCACGTGGAATATCGCATCGCCCAGCTTTCGAATTGCCGCGCACGGGTCTACTCCATTCCAGAACAAGTGACTGGGATCGAAGTTGCAGCCGAGCACCTCGCCGCACGCATCGCGAAGCTTTAGGAGAGTCTCTACGTTGTAGACGCAAAAGCCCGGGTGCATTTCAAAGGCGATCTTAACATTGTGTTCCTTTGCGAACTTCGCTTCCTCGCGCCAGTACGGGATCACGCATTCGTTCCACTGCCACTCGAGAATCTCCGCGTAGTCCGGTGGCCAAGCGCAGGTTACCCAGTTCGGCTTAGAGGCATTGGGGCCGTCGCCTGGACATCCGGAAAAGTTTATCACCACGCCGACACCAAGCTCGCTGGCCAGTTGGACAGTCTTGCGGTGGACTTCGTGATGTGCCTTGGCAAATTCACGGTTCGGATGTAGTGGGTTTCCGTGACAGGACAAAGCGCTGATTGCCAAGCCGCGTGACTCGAGGGCATTCAGCAGCTCCTTCTGGGCGGTTTTATTTCCGAGCAGTCGGTCTGGGTCACAGTGAGCGTTGCCGGGATAATTGCCGGTGCCCAACTCTACCATTTCAACGCCAGACTCGACTATGTAGTCGAGCGCTTCCTCAAGGGGCTTTTGCTGAAACAGCACTGTGAACACGCCGATCTTCATAATGATACCCTCCACCTTTGATTTTTGATGGAATAACCTATTAGAGAACGGAGCTTTTTCGGGCTCAGGCGGTATTATAATCCGTTTTTACGGCCTCGTGCAATAAGGGAAGTTTGCCAAGAACATTGTTTTAGCGGGCTAAGGAGCTACCCTGTCGACTGGAGGCACTGTTTGACGGTATACGAGCCCTGATGTGTCTGGTTGACACCGGTTGGCAGGTGCAATATACTTTCTGCGCAGATACCGGAACCACCTTAAAACCATAAGTGAGCGGTGGTGCATATGACAGAAGCTGAAGAGCATTTTAGACGTGGGGTGGAAGCGTTCAAGGCTGGGGATTGCGACAAAGCTATTGAAGAGTTGGAGGCAGCTACTCGGCTTGATCAGAATAACTACAAGGCGTTCAACTATCTCGGCGCCGCCTACGCTGCCAAGGGTCGTTTTAACACTGCCATTGGTGCATTTAAGCGCGCCGAAGAAATCGCTCCGAATGTTGCGAGTATCCACTACAACATTGCCCAAGCGTATGAAGCCACTGGTATTCCAACGGAGGCTGAGTACGAATACGAGAAGGCTCTTCAGATAGACCCCAACTACACGAAGGCAAAAGAAGCGCTAATCAGGCTTAAGAAGCGCCTGCGTCACGTATAAGTAAGGTTGACTCGCGCGGCGAACGCTGTGCTCAGAAGTCTCTGGCTGCGGCGGAAAGGGCCAGCAGTTGGAGGGAGTGTTTGAACGGTGACGGGGCAAAGGCCTCAAGAGCTTCGCATGCCTGAGAAGCAAAGGTCTTCGCAATCTGCCTTGTCTCAGCTGCTGCTCCAGATTCGATAATAAACTCGGCCAGCTCTCTGGCTTGTTCCAGGGAAATCCTTCCCCCATTCACCAGCTCTTTTGGAAAATGCTCATGCTTAGTAGCAAGCAGAACCGGCAAGGTGAACTTGCCGTTAGCAAGGTCGGAACCTATTTGCTTTCCTGTTCTCGCAGGGTCGCCTGTTATGTCCAAAAGATCATCGGCAATTTGGAACGCCACGCCTAGGTTCTCGCCGTAGGCTCTAAGCGCGGCGCGTGCTTCGGCATTGGCGCGTGATAGAATAGCCCCGCTTTCACAGCACGCACCCATCAAAGACGCTGTTTTCCCCCGAATTATCCGCCAGTACTCAGTACGCCACGATTCGACGTTGTTCTCGCAAACCGCCTGCAGCATTTCGCTTTCAGTCATTGCTACTGCGGCGCGGGACAACACGGATACGAGTTCACTGCCTGCTATGTCGCTCAACAAGCAAAACGCTTTGGACAAGAGAAAGTCTCCTCCCAAGACGCTAATTGTGTTCCCCCAGACTGAATTGGCGGTGCCAACACCTCTGCGGGCGACTGCTGAATCGATTACATCATCGTGGAGGAGGGAAGCCGTATGTATTAATTCGGCCGCAGCTGCCATTCGGATGACTTCATCGGCTTCGGGACTGCCGCCGCTTATGCCGACTGAAAGCAGTACCAAAGAGGGCCTTATCCGCTTTCCTCCTGCGGCGAAAACGTAAGAGCTGATCCGGCTGGCGATGTCGACCGAGGAATCAGCAGCTGATTCGATAGTTCGCTCAACGCGCTCTAGAGCGTCCGCAATTGGTGTCGTCCACTCTGGAGCAGGAATCTTATTCTTAGCGTTCAATGCGCTTGCGTTCATCACGCCAAGTCCTTTCAGTTCTGTTAACCAACCTGATGCTGGTAGAGGCAGTTTTGCCAAGTGGCTTGGTTCCTACATGGATGCAGACGGCTCCCAGTGCCAGCTTTCGGTACTGGACGTCTACCAACCCTTGCGCCGCGAACTCGCGCGCCATTTGTTCGGCCGTTGCAAAGTATTCGACGGACTGCGGCAAGTAGCGATAAGCTTCCGTGTTGCCTCCTAGGATACGCGCAAGTATTGGACCAATCGTGCCGAAATACAGTTTCCAAAGCGCAGAGCACCAGTGTCCGCGCAGACCAAATATCTCCAGACTCAACACTTTGCCACCCGGTCTGACAACACGTTTCATCTCAGCAATTGCCTCGTCGAAGTTGGGTATATTTCGTAATCCGAAACCCACCACTGCGCAGTCGAATGTGTTGTCTGCAAACGGCAGGCAGCGAGCGTCACCCTTGATGAACTCAATCTGCGAAAGGCCGGCTTGCTCGGCTTTTCGTCGAGCGATTTCGAGCATCGGTTCCGAACAATCGATCGCCTTGACCGCGCCTTGCCACCCAACTGCTCTCGCCAGCTCTATAGCAAAGTCGCCCGTGCCACAGCAAACATCCAGTGCTCTGTCACCCTGTGAGGGTCCAATCAGGGAAACGGCAAACCTCCGCCAATCCTTGTGTCGACCCAAACTCAAGACTGAGTTGATCAGGTCATACCGCGAGGCGATCGATGAGAACAGATTCTCGACGTGGTGTTCGCCTGCGGGGCCACACGTTGGGTGAAGCATAGGGGCATTAGTAGGCGGTTGGTGTGTCATCTTTATCTAAAATTATAGCTTATTGCGAAGTGCACGGTCAATGAATACGCGCTACGTGTTATAGCGGAGGGAAAACCAACCCCATGCACTCTTGCCTGGGTCAAATCCGATAAGTCTGGTATACCTTTCTAAGCTGGGAGCGATAGAACCAGCGTTGGCCGAGAATCCAGTGCGCCGCTACTCTGCCGCTATTGGCTTGGTTAGCCAAATCCCATGGAGGAATCCCAAGCTCTCGCACAGCAGAGCTGAAAGATATCAGGTCCACCGAATATATGTTCGGATTCAACGGAGGTAGAATGAACCATTCATTCTCGCTCTTGTACACTTGCAAGTACCTATGGGTCAGATTACGCTTCGCTGAGGCCAGATGTCGCGCGCGAGTATATCTATATAGGGCAAAGCGCAGAAGCAACTTGCGGACTAGTCGTAGCAAGCCTCGTGAGGCCTCGTAATTAGCCGCACGGGACACCAAGCGTCTGATTTCTTTATTATCCAGTTGCTTAGCAGCCTCTGTATATTCAGCGTGTATTTCTTCTATTCTTTTGTTGACCTCGGCAGAATAAACTGGCCCACACACCGACCGCGCTATGGCAAACGACAATTTGACTCCGACCTCCGACGAGCGTTCAGGATCACTGTCCGGAACGGCACTAGTGGCTAGTTTCAGCGTGTCGACTGCACCCTTGACACACGGCGCATTCGCAACGGCGTATCCGAAGTGTTGTGCTAGAAAGATATGTGCATTCTCTTCAAATATATGATGTGCATTCTGATCTCCCTCAACGGGAGGAACACATCCATCCTGCACATAGTGGAGAGCCTGTCCGAGATCTTCTAAGGTTTGTTGCTGATAGCCCCTGATCCAGCACCATCGTGCCCTGCGAATCAGGGATTGGGCCTTTAGCAACTTCAGTGTGTTGCCGTGGTGAGGAAAGTCTCTCATCAAATCTGGCCACACCGAAGCGTTCCGCAGCGTTTCGGATAGGTCCGGGGTTAACTGTAAGTCTTGAGCGATCGCCTGCGCAATCAGCAGATGCGTTTTCTTAAGCATAGTCAAACGATCTCTGGACGAATATTAAGGCACACAACGTACTATTCCAACACGAATATCTTCGATGCCACGTTGAGTTTTCACCCAACATGGCATAGTATGTCTTGATATTATAAAGTTAAGTCGGGCGTTGCAAGCTGAAAGCGTACAAAATGAACCGGTAGGACACTATCCCACGGCAGTTAAAGAGGACAATAATCGCTCTGCATTACAACGAATACGCACTACGCCCGCAAAGAACCT
>JARYME010000079.1 GCA_029907315.1 Armatimonadota bacterium
CGGTGTAGGCGCCGCCGGATACGTGCCTCTCTTGAGTGGATGACATCGCTTCCACAATCGGAATGTTCGGACGAAATCAATCGCAGATTTAGGGTCTATCGCGGTCTAGGCTGCAGTCGATTATCTCTACAACGCGGAAGAATCGGGCACGGCGTGCTGATGGCGATTTCGCGGGAGACATCGCCGCAGCTTCATAGCGTTCCCATTGTGCGGCAGGAGCATCGGCGCCACAGCTTTAAGTATAGTGTGTTAGCGTATCGTCCAGACGACTCCGCGCCGACCTTAACAATGCGGCCGAGCGGAGTCCGATTCTTATCTGCTATCTGCGGAGGTTCTGATGCATTTCCATTGGCTGGATGGTCTAGTTTTGGGTTTGTATTTTGTGTCGATGCTGGCGATAGGTCTGTATCAGACGAGAAAGGTAAAAAGCACTGGGGATTTTTTTGCCGGCGGTCGCACTTTCAACAAGTTCCTGATGATGATGCACGCGCTCGGCACGGGCACGCACGCGGATGATCCGGTGGTGGTCGTGGGGGCGTCCTTCAAATACGGGCTGGCAGGCATCTGGTATACGTTCGTATACCTGTTCGTCACCCCATTCTATTGGTTGATCGCTCCATTCTTTAGGCGCTCGCGGTATCTCACAACAGCGGACTTCTTCGAAGCCCGCTTTGGAACGGCTCTCAGCACACTCTATGCCGTCTGGGGCACGCTGATATTTGCTGTCAATATGGGGACGCTGCTCATAGGAACCGGCAAGATAGTCAGCGCAGCCAGTATGGGCAGTATTTCGCCCACGTGGGGCATCATCGGCATGACGATCGCCTTCCTTATATACGGCACTGCCGGCGGGCTATTTGCCACGGTGTTTACTGAGGCGGTGCAAGGACTGTTAATAGTGGTAATGTCGCTGATGCTGGTGCCGTTTGGTCTGGCAATGGTCGGATGGTTCTCAGGACTGCACAGATCGGTCGACCCATCTATGTTCCGGCTCACCGGCTTGGAAGAGCTCTCGATCTGGTGGATTCTGGCAGGTTCGCTGATGAACCTGATCAACATTGTCGCCCAGCCGCATACTATGGAGGTCTGTGCAAGTGGCAAGACGGAATTCGAAGGAAGGATCGGCTTCACGTACGGCAACTTCATCAAGCGTTTCTGCGCGCTCGGCTGGGCTATGACGGGTGTTATCGTTGCTGCTCTGGTGTCTAAGGGGGTAATCGGTCCTATAGCTCGAGAGGATGCTTTTGGGACGGCAATCAGGGTCCTACTGCCTGCAGGTTTGGGGTTGATAGGGCTGATGTTTGCGGCAATACTTGCCGCTCAAATGTCGTCTCTTTCAGCGTTCATGGTGGCTGCCTCTGCGCTGATTTCGCGCAATGTGTATAAGAAACATATCAACCCTGCAGCGGACGACCCCCAGCTACTCCGAGTGGCTCGGTTCGCGGGGTTCATTATAGTCGTGTTGGGAGTAGCATTCGCCTTGGGGGTGGGGCACGTTGCCGATGCGCTGATGTGGTTCTGGACCCTTGCCACGTTCACGGGCTTGTTTATGTGGGCAGGGGTTTTGTGGCGGCGGGCAAACGCAACAGGCGCCTGGGCTTCCTTTGCGGTTATGCTTGCTATATGGCTTTACGTCGGAGAGCCCGGACAAGCTTGGAGCCAGCATACGGCGCGCTGGATGAACGCCCTTCCGCACACAGTGGCATCCTACAACTCTGCCCAACCGAAGTTTACCAGACTCATTCTTGACATCGTCTCCACTCGAGACGACAAGCTAGAACGGAAGCAGGTGCTGGTGCTGTTTCCCAAGGATAACCCAACAGGTTTGGGGGTACGCGTCCGGGAGCTGACTGACGCTGACCGTGCCAACCTGCGCCGCGTTCTCGACAAGGCGAGCGGAGGCAGAGGAACCGGAGGTTCGAGCGTTTCGGGATCCGTAGTTGCGGCGCTGGAAGAGGGCGGCTCTGCTAAATCAGCCGGCATAAAGCCCGGGGATGTTATCTTGCGCTGCGCACGTTTGAGCACAGCTGGCATCTTTGCTGACAAGAGCCTTTTGCACTACAGGCTGCTTGCGTTTCTGCCCGCAGGCATACTTGCTCTTGTGATAGGAAGCTTGTTGGGCAAACCGATGCCCAAGGATAAACTTGACAAGTTCTATGCGTTGATAAAAACCCCGGTCGGCCGAGAAAAGGAGCTTATTGAGCAGGGGGTGGACGTAGTGTACGCCGGATCCAGCGAGGGCCACCCTTGGGAGCTCAAACACCAAACGGCGGTAAACGTGATCGGATTCCTGGTCGCGCTCGCGTTTTCTGGCTTCTTTTTCCTGTTGCTTTGGATTCTTTCACGGCTTGGAGCGTAGAGAGCTTGCGAGATTATAGCGAAGCGTAAAGGTGTGGTTTGTGCAGTTGTTGTGCTTCAGGGCTGCGAGAGCCCGAGTTGATTGCTTGTTCGCAGTGGTGGTGTTCTGTCTTTTCGGTATATGCAGTGCCGGTGCCGCTACGAGACCCCGAGTGCGAGCCGTTAAAGTAGATAGACCGCCCGTGATCGACGGCGTGCTCGATGATGCATGCTGGCAGAGCTGTGCACGGATTACCGGATTTCGAGAATCGCAGTTCGGCAGGGAACCCTCGGAGCGCACCGAGGTCATGCTGTGCAGGGACGAATCGAACTTGTATGTCGCATTCGTCTGCTACGACTCCCAGCCCGCACTTATAAGAGCAACCCAAACACAAATCAATTCAAGTATATCTAACGACGACTACGTAGGCGTGCTTATCGACCCGGAACACGCTTTCCTTACCCACTATCATTTCGAGGTCAATGCTATCGGGACGCAATATCATTCCGTTCCAGAGGGTGCGCCGGCCAACATCACGTGGCGCGGCGACTGGCAAGCTGCCGCGAAGATCACAGATCTCGGTTGGCAGGCCGAGATGGCCATCCCTTTTGCCGGACTCAGGTACCCAGCGGGACAGCGTACGTTCAGTATACAATTCAGGCGCTACATCCCGAGACTCGACGAGCGAAGCACCTGGCCCTTTGCTGGCGCGGTCATGGACCAGACCAAATTCGCCGACTTAGTCGACCTGGAACTGCCGCCGCAGGCTGCGAAACCGGTGCTGATGCCTTATTTCCTCAGTTCGTCCCACCGTGGCAGCTCCACCGGCAGGATAGGATTTGACTACAAGCGCGAAATGCCCAACCACGTGGTATTTCTCGCTACCTGCAATCCGGATTTCAGCGACGTCCAAGACGCGGTGGCTTCGGTTAGCTACTCGTACACTGAACAGTATCTCCCCGAACGCAGACCCTTCTTCCAAGAAGGCTCATCTCTGTTTCCAGACAGCACAGTTTTCTACAGCAGGCGCATCGGGGAAATCGATTGGGGCCTCAAGGCATTCGGCAAGCTCGGACCTCATACTTTGGCCGTGGTTGATGCGCTTAATTGGGGAAAGGAGAACCACCTCGCCGCCGCCTATGCGTACGATCCTAACCCGGACCTGAGTGTATCGCTGTGGGCTTCGCTTTCGCGTGTGTCCGCTCAATCAACCGCGCAACCGAGATTAAGTACGTGTGTTGCGCCGGGCTTTGTCAAACGCTGGCGGTCCGCTGCGGGAAGGACTTCCTTCTCCGTACGGCGCTACGATTCTTTCAACTCAGACGGCGCTCCGAGCGGATACTCAATCCACACAAGCCTGAGCCGCGACAGCGCTCCAAGGCACTTCGATTATGCCCTGAGCTGGCTGGCTACAAGCGGAGATTTCTACGTCCGCGACGGATACACACCCATTGTCGGCGTCAGGGGCTGCGCACTGGGTATCGGCTACCACGACAGGCCTCAGGCAGGCCGATTCATCTATTGGCGAACCGATGTAAACGCTGCGCGATACTGGTCCGAAGACGGTGGTGTTCATCACGACAGCGTTTCTGTAAGTCTGGACTGTGATACCAGAAATGAATGGAGCTTTGGTGCAACCCTGAAAAGCGGGTCGTGGTTGGGTCTGGCAGACTTCACGGCTGCAGGTAGAGTCGAATGGCTCGAACGACATCTCTACGGCTGCGGCAGCCTCGTGTATGTAATCGGCAAACGTTCTGGCAGGCGTTACCGGGAAGTAGACTTCTCGCAATCGCTGCGTCCGCTAGGAAAGCTGACCATTAGTATTGGCAGTGAATGGGCGAAGCTGGGTTCGCCAGGCGTACCCGAAACGAAGCTTCTGCTGACTTTGCTCGCCAACTACGAGGTCGCACCCGATGCTGTGATAGGGCTTTGGCTGGTCGGTCGCGGATCGGATAAGAATGTTTGCATAACATACAAGCGCACAGCGCGCAGCGGATCCGACGTCTACTTCATCTACGGTTACCCCAATAGCCAGCGGACCGAACACCGGATCGCTGTCAAAGTGGTTGTCCCGGTCGCTTTCTTTTAGACCGCCTCGCGCGCATGCGACTCACTGAACATTCTTTTGACACCGCGTAATGTCCTGGAAGAACTTGCCGTCCTTGAGCCAAATGCCGTCCCAGGCGGGAGGGTCCACTTCGGACGGGTCCGGATGCGCCGCGTCGGGGATTTGCGCAAGCCTTTCGCGCACGCGCACCATTTGTTCCTCGAACGGCGGAATTTCGCTCGGCGGATTCCAAGCGTACTCGGCAGCGCAAGCAAAATCCGGGAGCCAATCATCCAACATATTCCCCGACCACTGCACCGCTAAGAGTCCTATGAAGTTCGGTTTGTCTCTGCCCCACATCGCCCATTCCGCCAAGTTGAGGAACGCGTGTTCGTAGTCGGTCTTCGAATAGGGCGTGTGACCTGAACCCGACCCTGCAGCCATAAACACCGGCTCGATGCATCCAGGCTCGGAGAGTTCCTGAAGTCCCTGCTTGATGAGATGCGGGTTCTGATATCCGACGCGCATCTTGTCATCGCCGTATGCCCATAGGCACCGAACCACTCGACCGCGCCATTTTTCGGGGGTTTTGGGGGCGTCAGCCCAGACGATGGGGGTTACTTGCTTGTTGTGACGTGCAGCCACCCGATCTACAAGCTCAAGCAGACCTTCAAGGTGCTCTGCTTGCTGCTCCACCGGCAGCCGAACTTCATCCAGCCCCAAGTGAATCAGCGGGCTTTTTATTATCGGGAACCACTCTTCGTAGATAGACTCGAGCAGTTCGTAGGACCTGGGATCTGCAGGAGCGAGATGCGACTTGCGAATGTGCACTCCGATACCTTCGTAGTGATGCTCGAATCCTCCGCCGACAATGTCTGGATAGTATCTGCCTTTCGCCGTAGAATGACCAAGTGATTCGATTTCGGGGACCACCTTCACGCCTAAGGAATCCGCGTAATCAACAAATTCCTCCACCTCATCCATGCTGAGCGCGTACGGATCCTCCGAACCGAGTCGATTTGTGCGGTAGCGCACCGCGCACAGCTCGTCATCCCCCTCGCGAAAGACACAGAAGTTGAGGCCCAGCTGCGAACAGATTCGCACGATACGCTTCATCTTGGGAAGACTGTTCGGCGAGCGGCCCGAATCAATCATGAAACCGCGCCAAGGATATCTCGGCTGCGAAGCCCTGCTCCCAAGATGCGATGCATCAGCCTTGTTCACATGCATAACCGGACCTCTTTGGAGCATTGTGCCGTGGATGGGGAAAAGTCTACAAGTTCGCCTGGTTACCCGCTGCCCTGTGCTCCGCCGGCGGCTAGTTTGTGCGAATGGGCGATCTGGAGAAGGTAATAAGGAACCTTTCCGGCGGCTCACCCGCAGCCTGGCATAGGGCGTGCAGCCAGGCAATGACCCGCTTATTCAAGAAGCCTGCCTCCACGTAAACAGGTGTCGGCAGAATGTCAACCTTTATGGGCCACTTCATCCGACCACCGGAACAGTTCACAGGTTCCCGAGCGATGAACCAATACTTGCCCTCTGTGCCCCCAGCAAAGGGGATCTCAGGCAGGCCATTGTGCTCAGCCAAGTATTTCACTATCGATCTAATCACCTCATGCCGAGTGGACACCTTGCAGGTCTCCCCATCAGGGAATTCCATACTCTTCGGCTTGAACTTACTGAGCTTATCGCGCAGCTTGTACAGTTCCGCTAACGAGTAGGTATTGGGCGGGAGCGGAGGTGGTGGAGGGGGCAGAGGGGGTTTGAAGTAAGCGACCACGTCTTCGGGCTCGGCTTCGGAAATACCATGACTCCGGAGAAGCTCAGTCAGCCGCCCAACAGCCTCGCTGCTCGGATCACGCAGTTGACTGTCCAAAACGTCCTTTATGCGCTTCGCAACAACATAGCGCTCGAGTTCGCCTGACGTGATCGAATGCTTGGAAAGCGCAGCAAGAAAGTCGACAAAATCCGGGCTGTTTATTTCGACGTTGACCACCAATCGTTCTTCCGCCGCGCGGCCGGTCAGGTAGTTGTCGTACAAATGCCACTGCCTGCCGTTTGAAAGCACAACCCACCTTTTGCCCTGCGCGTTCGCGTAGTTGACAGCCTGAATGGCGTGCGGTTTCTCCAGTTCGATGTCCCAAGACTTCGCTTCCAGGTACCAGCTCCACTGCGTGTTGGGGAGTATCGTGTAGTCCGGTGTCCCCGCAGAGGTCTGTCCCTGCAGAACAATTTCGTGCTTTTCGTATCCCGCCGCTTCCAACAGCGGGTTGATCACCCAGAAGCACGTACAAAACTCATTGGGAGGCTTTTGCGGAAGTACCTTAATCCGATCGATCTCGTTCTTTATGCGCCTATTAATCTCATTCTCGCCAGCCATTGCCTACAAGGACGCCTCCTGTTTTTTCGTCACGTCTAAAGCAGGCCAACTGATCTCACCCGCGCCGAGACCGTCGAACAAAGTATATGCCGCAATTCGGAGTGTGTCAAACTCGACGCAGATGTTTCAGAGCCCCTACCGATCCCAATCACTCAATTCCACACACAGCACCGCTTAACCTCAATGGAATGCTACCCAATGATATACCGCTCGGTGCAGAACACGGCGGCTAATGCCTGTGCAACTCGAACGTTTTTCTTGAAAACTTTGTTTTGACAGGGTACAAGCCTAATGTTAGAATAACCCTCGTGCCGAATAAAAATAAGTAGCTGTTACATTTGGCCAGGACAAGCCGAAGTCGGGCTGTCTAACGGCCCCGTGTTTGTAGACCGCATACGGAGGTGAAGTTGAACCAGGATGGACTGTACGCTGCACGGATTTCGGGGTCGTATCAGACTGCCGCTGGCGGTCATGTTCTTAATGTTCTGCGATTTGGTAGCTCTATTCGCCGCGCTAGTTCTTGCCCTAATTCTTAGATACGACAACCTGCCGCTGCGACAAATCGCGAACTTATATCTCCTGCCGCGCGCCGCAGGTATTGTGCTCAGCCTAGCCGCGTACATTGTCATATTCTCCGCATTCAGGCTGTACCAATATGCCTGGCGCTTCGCAAGTTTGGACGTTGCCCGAGGGGTTATAATCGGCTGCACGCTAGGGTTAGGATCGACGCTGGCGGTCCAGACAGTTGTTGATCAAGACTTTTTCCGAACCTCTGTGTACGTCATACTCTGGATGAGCAGCATTTTGCTTGTCGGCGGGGTAAGGATAGTTCTCCGACTGTTGAGCTTAAGCCGAGTGCATGGAAGAAGGGCTCTTAAGCTCCTGGGGCAAGATGTCAAGCCCAAGCGAGTCGTAATTCTCGGTGGAGGCGCCAGCGGGGTGCGTCTGCTCAGCGTGCTGAAGGAAGAGCTAGGGTCTTCGTATCAAGTTATAGGTTTTCTTGACGACGAACCCCAAAAGCACGGTGTGTATATACGAGATGTCCGCGTGCTCGGCCCTATGAGCAAGCTTTATGACTTGTTGAACGACCGGGCAGTCGACGAGGTTCTGGTTGCGCTACCGCGAGCGAGCGGGAAGGACATAAGAGAATACGTCCTGGAATGCCGGCGGCGTAGGGTGCCGGTGCGCGTAATTCCAGCTGTCCAAGATGTGCTGAACGGCAAGGCGCATCCGCACATCGAGGATATCCGGGTGGAGGATTTGCTTCGAAGACCGCCTGTTGAGCTCAACGCTGCCAAAGTAGGCGAATTCCTAAACGGCAAGCGGATAATGGTCACGGGAGCTGGCGGGTCAATCGGATCGGAAGTGTGCCGCCAGGTGATTACGCACAATCCATCCGCACTCATTCTCCTGGGCCACGGCGAGAACTCCATTAACCAAATATACCTGGAACTCAAAGACAAGCATCCTGGTATGGTGGAACGCCTGTGTATGGTGATAGCCTCAGTCGCAGACGAAAACCGGATGCATCAGGTCTTTCAAGCGTATAGACCGGACATAGTCGTACACACCGCAGCTCACAAGCACGTCCCGCTTATGGAGGCGAATGTGCTGGAGGCCGCTCAGAACAATGTCATAGGAACGAGCATAGTGGCCGAAGCGGCCGGACGTTACGGCGTAGAGAAGTTCGTTTTGATATCGTCAGACAAAGCCGTGTATCCCTCGAGCGTGATGGGTGCCACCAAGTGGCTGTGTGAGCGCGTGGTACGCAGCATGGTGGGCAGGTATCGAAACACGACATATATTACCGTGCGCTTCGGAAACGTTTTGGGCAGCCGAGGTAGTGTGGTTCCGCTGTTCTATGAGCAGATACGAAAGGGCGGACCTGTGACGGTTACCCATCCGGAAATGACTCGGTACTTTATGTCCATCCCGGAAGCAGTGCAACTCATATTGCAAGCTGGGGCGTTGGGAAAATCTGGGGAACTTTACGCCCTCGATATGGGCGAACCGATTAGAATTCTGGACTTGGCAGAGGACATGATAAGGCTCTGCGGGCTGGAACCAGGTAAGGACATCGAAATTGTGTTCACAGGTTCCAGACCCGGCGAAAAGCTGCACGAGAGGCTTGCGGCTGACGACGAAACAATCGAACCCGGTTTTTGCGAGGGATTGTCGGTGGTGCGGCGACCGATCGACCTGACTCCCACCGAAGTAGAAGAGCTGATTCGACACATTCGGCAGATCGTCAATCGGGGCGACGAACAGGCTATGCGCGAGCTCCTCGAGCAAGTTGTACCTGAGTTCTCCAGGAGCAAACAAGCTGTGAGGCTCCCCAACTCTGCTGCGCGCGTTTAGCAATTTGGCGGCAGTCTAGTGCCGCCCGATACCGACTTGCTTCGCTTTGACAGATTCAGCTGGGCGATGTTGACCATCTCATAGTGCAACGTTCGGATTCGCAGTGATTGCTCTGACTGCAAAACCCTAATGAGTACTTCGCAACAACGTGCCCCTCACTGTAGCCGCTGGTGGTTTGGAACCTGGGATCGGCTTGTCAACGGCGCACTGGGGATCTGCGGTGAGCCCAAAATCGTTGTGCCGAACGGTCGGCTCGCCGTCGACTTTCACCTCCACACGTCCTTCTCACACTGCAGCACATCTCGCCCTGACGATATCCTCCTGAGAGCATCGGCGCTGGGATTGACCGCCATTGCTGTTATGGATCACCATTATGTGGAGGGCGCGCTTGAAACCGTCCGTCGAGCTGAAGAACTCAAAAGACTTCGGATGCTACCTGAGAGCTTCTTGGTTGTTCCAGGTGTCGAACTGAACTCTACAATCGGTCATGTCGGAGCTCTATTCGTAACGGAAGACCTGCCGGAGAAGCTCCGACCAGAAAAGATAGTCCGTGCTATACACGAAGCGGGAGGTCTGGCCGTCGCTGTGCATCCCTATCACTCCTCAGGCATAGGGGACGCCGTCTTCGACGCGCCGTTTGATGCTGTAGAGATTGAGTGCGGCTCGGTATTCGACCCGAGACTGGCACAGCGTAACAGAACGCTTGCGCTTGATCCGCGCCTCGCGCAGGCAGCAAAGATAGGCGGAAGCGACGCGCACTATCTGAAAGCCGTCGGAAGTTGCTATACGGTAGTCGATACTGAATCCGTCTCAATAGAGGGGCTTAGAGCCGCGATCCTTAGCGGCAAATGCTCCGCACACAGCACGGATTTCGCCGGCAGACTGCAGAAGATTCTTGGGCTAGTGCCAAAACTGCGCTAGACTAACAGCCCAGGCATTGAGCGGTTTGGCGAATCACCCGTGGATGACTGTTTGCTGAGTGCTCCCGAGCACGTAACACTTGTGGTAGAATAATCGCACCATAAATTCTGGAGTGCGGGAGGTAGGAGAGTTGCGACGCGTGCAGTGTTTGAGTTTGGTTGGTATCAATGTTTTGCTTGTTCTGGCTGCCTTGCCGTACGCCGCAAGCGGCCAACAGCTCTCGATAACCGACTCCGGCAAACTATTCGGCATCACAGTGCCGGGTAGTGAGTTCCCCAATCCACAGCTTGCCTCAGACTACGAAAAAAGCGCAGCGACCGCCGCCCTAATAGATGTTAACTGGGAGAGATGTCTTCCGAATGATCCCGGTAAGAACCCTCCGAAGTACGACTTCGCATCTTTGGACACTCACTCTGCCGCGAAAAGTAAGAAAACCCGCATCATCAGAATCGATCTGCGGAATTCGTGGGCTCAGAAACTCAAGTCTGCAGAACCCAATACCTACTGGACATTGGCGGAATCATTCGTGCGTGAATTGGCGAAGCACGCCGGTTCACTGGGCATAAGCCACTTCGTGTACCGTGTTGAACTCGCGCCGGACGATTCTCAGTCTCAGTCCGGTGCGTTCGTTGAGTCCGCCGAGGCATTGAAGCACGTGTATGTTGCGGCAAAGTCGGGGATGCCCGCTTGTACCGTAATTGCCGAACAACCCTCGGGATTCGGCGCGAACGCCATCGCCAAGCTATACGCCGCCGGCGCAAAAGGTAGTTTCGATGCCGCCGCCGTGCGAGCTGCAAAGAATGCGTGCGAGCCGATAGATATGTTTCAGGTAGTTGCGGCCCACCGAGAGCTGGCAAGAAATGGAGATGAGAACAAGAAGCTTCTCATCCTCGGCGGCTGCCCGCCTGGCGTCGCTCCCGTGCCCTCTTGGGACGCACTGGTGCAGTCTATTGAGAGCGATCTTCGCAATATTCTCACTGAGCGAGACATATACGATCCTCAGTGGGTAATGGGCGAACTGTTCGAGTTGCCAAAATTGCCCTCCTCTGGCTTCCTGGCGGCTTTGCCGTCGAAGCTCCCTGCTGTCACTTTGAGCGCGCAGTTGACGGCCGCCGAACCGATATTCAGCTACGTCACCGAAACACCTTACAAGCTGGTGCTCACGGTCAACAACTCGGGCAGCGAAGAAGTCAAGCTCGGCGGTTTTCGCTTCGCACTGAGAGGTGACACTGACTTAGCGGTGGAGGCTAAGCCCGAAGGTGCAGTACCGACCGCCGCAGCACCTGGAGGTTCGGCCAGCGCATCATTCACGGTAACCCTTCCCAAGGAATCAGCTGGGCGTCAGGTCACCCTCGTAAGCACAGTCGACTATTCACTGGCAGGCAAACCTCATTCGGCGGATGCCTGGCTGACGGTAATTCCGACACCGCAATACGAAGTAACGATTTTGCCATTCCGGTTGATCCTCGACCCTCGCAAAGAAGGCGGCGAACAGGTGGGGATGAGCGTTATCAATCACACTCGAGAGGAGTTCGAGGGCAAGATCACTCTGAGCCCGTACAAGGGGATCAAAGTGCGGCCCACTGAGTTCACTACGAAGATCGATCCTCTAGGACTAGAGGGGTTCGCCTTTAACGTGGCTCCCGAAAAGGATACTGCGCCGGGACACTATGCGGTATTCGTGGACGTTGGCGGCAAGGCAAAGGAATGGCAGGCTGTCGACGTTGCCCTAGTCGTGCGCAAAGCCGCCAAGCCAATAGTGCTCGACGGAACCTTAGATGACTGGCAGAGCGGGACTGCTTCCTTCACTGTGCTGTCCACCAAGGACAGACAACCCGCCGGGAAGGGAATGGTGTGTTACGATGACTCGAACTTCTATGTGGCAATCGAGATATCGAAGTCCGCGGAGCCGGAGCAAAAGTCCGGTTCGACCGTAGGCCGTATGCTCATCGGAATTGATCCGCTGATCGACGGTGCTCGCACGGCTGGAGGGGGATATCGCGACGATGATTACGAGTATGAGTTTACAGTCGACAAGCGAACAGGGCCGTCGGTCAAGCGTAGCCAAGCACCGCCGGACAAATCTACGGGTGTGGTCAAGGACGCCAAGTTTGTGCTTCGCAGCGGCGAAGGGGGTAGTGTCTACGAAGCTGCCATCCCTTGGTCTGAGCTTGCACCTCTGCGCTCGACTAAGGACTCTACTTTCGCGATGTCGATCATGGTTGAGACAGCCGCTGCGGAATGGGGTGGAGGACTGGGAACGACCAAGGATCCGCGTATGTTTTTGCCGGTCATACTGGCGGAGTAGACGCCCATGCGCCTGAGAATAATTTTCTATGTTGCGTTTGTGCTTTTAGTTGGATTGAGCGAGGAATATGCGATGCCGGATGAACCCTGTGTGACAGTGTGGACCCAAGACGCCCTGGTCAAGGTGCTTCCCGACGCCAAACCGGACGAAGGTGCGTCGAGAGTAGTGCGTATCGACGCGGTCCGCAATGAGTACGAATCAGGCCAGGTCGTGGTGACGGGCAATCGCGAGATCGAGAAGCTTGCGTTCAGTTTGGGGAAAGTGGATGGCGCCCCTGGGCCGAAGCCGCGAGTCGAGGCACACTTCGTGGGATATGTGCCAGTTAAGAAGGGCACGCCCGACCCGCCTGCAAAGGCTGTCGCCAAGGCTCCAGCCGATCTGCCGGACCCGCTCCTGGACGCAGCCTGGGTCAGCGTGCAGGCAGGCAAGAACCAACCTATCTGGATAACGGTATTTGTGCCGCCGGACTGCCGACCGGGCTTATACACTACGGAACTGAGGGTGTGTGCGGACGGTTTCAGTACCGTTGTCCCGGTGGAAATCAACGTGCACCCCGTAACGCTGCCCAACGACCGCACGCTCAAGATAACCAACTGGTTCAATCCCGGCAAGTTCTCCCGCTCAGCTGACATAGGTTCCTGGAAGAAGACCCACTGGAAGATAGCGCGTTCCTGGGCTCGCATTATGGCTGCTCACCGGCAGAACGTAGTAATCACACCCATAATGCAGCTGATCACCGGACGAGAGGATGATGCCGGGAACATAGAATGGGATTTCTCGCAGTTCGACCGGTGGATCCAGCTTTTCAAAGAAGAAGGTGTGGTCGGATATATAGAGGGCAGCCACCTTGGCGGAAGAAACGAGTGGGAAGCCCCTGATTTCGACGCATATCTGCCGAACATATACAGTCAAGATGGCACCCTGAAACCGAAACCAAACATCAAGGTAACCTCTGCGGAGGAGCAGCAGTTCTTATCGCGCTTCTTGCCCGCTTTGCAAAAACACCTCGAGGAAAAAGGCTGGATCGATATCTACTTCCAGCACCTGTGCGACGAGCCGATAACGGCAAACGCTGAGAGTTACAAGAAACTAGCGTCTTACGTAAGGCAATACGCGCCAAAGCTGAAGATCATAGATGCCTGTCAGTGCACAGAAATTGCGGGGTCCATAGACATATGGGTACCCCTCACCGACCACTTCGAGCGAGACTTACAGTTCTACAAAGACCGGCAGCGTGCCGGGGAGGAAGTTTGGTTTTACACGTGCCTCGCGCCGCGCGGAGATTATATGAACCGGTTCATCGACTATCCTCTACTGGACGTACGCCTAATTCACTGGATGAACTTCAGATACAACGTGAGTGGCTATCTTCACTGGGGCCTGAACTACTGGCACGGCGACGCGTTCAAGGATCTGGAACCGGATTGGGGCGGTGGAAACTACCTGCCCCCTGGCGACTCCCACATCGTGTATCCAGGCCGACGAGGACCTTTGAGCTCGATCAGATTCGAAGCAATGAGGGATGGCATCGAGGACTACGAACTGCTGAAACTTCTGGAGAAGGTCAATCCTGGCCTGGCAAACGAAATCGCGGTTTCGGTTGTGCGAACCGGAACTGACTACACGCTTGATCCTAAGCAGTTCCGAGCCGCGCGGCACAGACTGATCTGCGCCCTGGAAAGATGATCGAGCGCAGGATGTGCTGGGGGCAGAAGTCCTACGACGGCTCAGGTGTGGATCCTCTGTAGAAGTAGGTGCACAAAATGTCGGACAAACCCCTCTCGATAAAGGGCGAGCTAATTGACCGCGATGACCGCATTCGCGCTGGTTTTATCGGTTGCGGAAGTCATTCCTTTCGCAACATTTACCCCACATTCCAATTTGCGGGCGTAAACTTGGTCGCCACCTGCGACCTTGACGCCGAAAAGGCTTCCGCGTATGCTCATCTTTTCGGAGCTGAGCGCAGCTACTCGGACTTCCGCGAGATGCTAGCGCATGAGAAACTGGACGCCGTATTCATAGTAACGAACTACGACACCGACGGTACACCGCGGTTTATGCGTCTGGCGCAAGAGTGTATGAAGGCCGGCGTTCACGTCTGGGTGGAAAAGCCGCCGTCGGCA
>JARYME010000007.1 GCA_029907315.1 Armatimonadota bacterium
GCTTACTTTCCGTTCGCATTCCGCCAAAGCGGCACGTAAGTCGACAGACATTTTTGCTTCCTCTGGATCCTCTGGTGCAACATCATAGACATTCCAAACTTCAGGTGTCAACCGCAGCTGAAGGTCCTGTTGGCCTAGCAGTGCAACTGGCGGTTGAGGTCGACACGTCCTCCGACTCGGTTTTTGTGTTTCATTAAGAGAGTTTTGCACACGCTGAACCCTTTGGGCTTTTAAGCTCACGGCTACAAGACTGGATGAAGCGAAAAAAACTATGTTTCAACTCCACTGCAGGAATACTGGTGCCGATAAGGGTATAACCTATGTGTTCCATTCGAAGGGGGGTTCGTGGCATGGCGAACGACACCAAGAAAGGGATAGGAATCATAGGCTACGGCGGGTTTGGTGAGTTCCTACACAAATCCTGGGATGAGATGGACAACGCGCACGTTGTGGCGGTTTGCGACTCCGACCCTACTCGGAATCCGGGCGGGGTTGCTTTCTATCAACGCGTGGCAGATATGTTGTCAGACGAAAACGTCGAAATTGTCTCAATAGCCACGCCGCCTTCGTCTCATAAGACCCTCGCCATACAGGCGCTGCAGGCCGAAAAGCACGTCCTGGTTGAAAAACCGCTTGCCCTGTCTGAGAGAGATGCCCTTCTCATAAAACGCGTGGCCGAAACAGTAGGGCGGGTGGCAGCAGTAAACTTCGTTCTCCGGCACAACCAGATCGTAGAGTGTCTGCGAGACATAGTTGCCAAAGAGGTTCTTGGCAAACTGCGCAGGATGGATCTCAGGAACTACGCTATGCAGGACACAGTCCCAGAGGGACACTGGTTCTGGGACCCTGCAGTCAGCGGCGGAATCCTTCTGGAACACGGGGTTCATTTCTTTGATCTGGCGAACTGGGTTAATGGTTCTCAGGCACGAGATGCTTTTTCAATAGGGGTTGAACGCAAGCCAGGAATGGAGGACCGCGTTTTCGCAGCGGTTAAGTACGAAAACGGCGTGGTAGGAACGTTCTGGCACTCGTTCTCACGACCTCGCGAGCTCGAACATACTGTTTTCCATTTTGCTTTCGACCTCGGCGAGGTGGACATGATAGGTTGGATACCTCTCGAACTCCGTATATGGGGTTGGACAAACACCAAGGGTTTGGAAACAATAAAATCTTTGCCTGGGCATCTGGACATTACCGTCGAACCCACTGAGTGCACGACCGCGAAATCTTCTGAATACACTTACGAGGTGGATCACCTGGTAGATGCCGTGCTGTCGCTCGATGAGTCCAAGCTTGAAACCTACGCGAGCAATTTGCGGTCCATTATGGCCGATCTGATTGCCGCTATAGACAATCCGTCACACCAGATGCGCGTGACCCTGGAAGACGGTATTGAGGCTGTGCGAGTCGCGGAGCGTGCTACCAAATTCGCTCATCCGGATTGGCAGTTCTGAGGTTCCGCAATCCGCCTCGGCGCTGCTAGAGCTCTTCCGAATTCACGGAGGTGCCATCCAGGTGGCAAGTGTCGTTGAGGAGTGTCAGGACGGGCGGATTCTCCAGCCGAAGTGCGGAGATCGATGCGTTTGAAACGTGCAAAGCACGGTAGACATGCTCAGGTAGGTGCAAAGCTGCGGTAATGATCGCCCTGATCGAGCCGATGTGGCCCACCGCTAGAATTCGCTCGCACCGCTCGTGCTTTTCATGAATAAGTCTCAGAAAGTCGCGGGCTCGACATATGACCTCCGAAATCGATTCCGCGCCTGGCGGACGGTGATTGAAAGGATCTTGCCTCCAGGGATGATCGCGAGTCGGATACCGGCGCTCGATTTCCTCCTGGGTGAGTCCTTCTACGACGCCCAATCTTGATTCGCGCAAAAGCGGTGTTGTGATTACGTCCAAGCCCTGTTGCTTACTTATGATGCGCGCTGTTTTGCTCGCTCGGGCTAGGTCGCTTGAGTACACCGCGTCGAATTTCTGAGGGGCAAGGCGCTCTGCCAAGGCTGCAGCTTGACGAAGACCGGTTTCGGTCAGAGGGGGGTCCAGTTGGCCCTGCACGCGGCCCTCGAGATTGTAGGCGGACTCTCCGTGCCGCACAAGATACAGCATGGTCATATGTCGTGCCTCACACTGCCCAGCTCCTTGCCTTCCTTTGTGACTCGCAGCGAACCGAATTGAATAACGCGCACCGGCGATATCGTCTTGATCGGGGACAGCACAAAAATGAACCGCTCTTTGAAATCGATAGCCTGGATCAAACCGATGTCCAGCGTGTTGCCATTCTCGTCTGCAAGACCGACCAGCAAATTTGTGAACACCTCAGCTGCTACTATCGATACAGGTACTCCCTTGAAATACTCCTGCACCGATATTAGGTTCTCCTGGGTACAAGGCTGTTCAGACACGGCGTAGATGCCGCGTCCCGTGACCTCTGCGTGCAGCACCCTGCATCCCAAAGCATCTTCCAAGGCTTTCTGGTACTGCCACTTCATAGGCCTGCCTGTGCCGAGCCAGGTATTCCATGTGCTCACGCTGTCGAGGCGTATAATGTGGCCCTGGCAGTCGCGAAAGTGGTTGTAGAACTTCGTCTGTCTGCGCGCTGCTCGAAACTCCACCGGTTTGGGACGCGCGAGTTCCGAGGAAGACAACCTAATCGTTCGGATGTCCGAACTCTTTGCAAACGGTGCAAGTAAGCAATCGACCTCACGCTTTTTTTGGATTCCGACCAGATACTTCGGCCTCACAAGGTGCACTTTGTTCGTTTTTAGTCTCCGTCCAATCTCGCCGTCTATCAAGCCAGTTGTGTCTACCACAACAAGTTGGCTCCCGTCGGCAAGCGCGGCATCTACCATCTTCCGAGTGCCCACTACGCACTCAACCAAGTGGCGCATAGGACTGGTTGCTCCAATGAAATAGAGTGCCTTCGCGGGCAGCTCGGACATCGTCTCAAACGGTGCGCCGACAATCGCCATTCCGATGGTTCCGGGCGCTCCAATCTCGGATTGACCCACGTCCGCGTCGACTACCGCCGTGCGCACTCCCGCACGCACTCCTGCGTTTGCCAGCAGTGTGCAAAAATGCGTCTTACCCGTGTCGACCGCGCCTATGATTATCGACACTCCCGGGTCCGCGACTATTTGCGATATCGTTTGTTCCCACTCAAGAGTTGTTTCCACAGTTTTTCTAATTGCCGTTTTTGCTTGCTCAGGCGTGAAATCCTGCGTCGTCTGTCATATACTGTATGTAACTGTACACGGACATCTGGTTTTCCTGAGAAGGCGGGCTAAAATGAGACGAATTATCCTTCTTGGAGTTCTTGTTGTGTCCGCTGCTGCCTATCTCATCTGGGGGTTTGCCACACTTGATAGGCGGTCCGACGAAGTGCAGATCAGGTCTTTGATCGATTTTGCTCAGGAGTCGATTAGAGACCGAAATGTTCAGGCCCTTATGTCTTGCATCTCACGTGACTACAAGGACGACGAAGGCCTCAACTACGATCGTGCGCGACTGCTTGCGGTACAGGTGTTTCAGATAGAACGGCCTTACGACGTGACCGCGAGAATAAGATCGATAAAGGTCTTGGGCAAGAGGGCCGAGCTGCAGGTAGAGGGCGAGGCACAGTTCCTCGACGACGGCGAGGTCTACAAGAGACATCTTGTCGTTCATCTTCGCAAAGAACGCGTAAGACACTTGTGGCTGATCCCGACCCGGGTTTGGAAGATCATCAAGGTCGAGGGTCTTGGCTTGGACTCATTGGAATAATTCCGCCGCCGGATTTTGTGATTACAGCTCTGCGTGAGCTGAAGCTTCTGCCTGAGCTATGACGAATATTCCGGATACTACGAGCACGGCTCCCAGTGCGAGCAAGGGGTCAGTTGTTCGTTTAGGAACACTCGGGCGTTCAGAATCGTGAATATCGGCAGGAGGCAAGTTATCATCCCCGCTGTTGAAGCGTTCAGGAGCTCGAAACCTTTCCCGATCATCACGTAAGCAGCGGCAGTGCCAAACACTGAGACCACAATCAGTGCGATAATCACGCTGGCGGTGAACTTCCCGTGCACGTCGAAACCCATTGCCGCTGCAGGAAAAGTGAGCACTGCCGCAATCGAGAAGATGTAAGCCAGACTCGATGATATTCCGAACCCACGGTCCGCCAAGATCTTCTGCGCTATCCCATAAACTGCCCACAGCGGCGCTGCGACCAGGATCAGAAGGTTACCGAAGAAGTTTTCAGAAGCGAGCAGGCTTCTTAGACTCTCCCCGTTCCAGAGAGCTATCATTACGCCCAGGAAGGTAACGAACATTCCGAGTATCTTGGACGGCGTCATCCGTTCCTTCAGCACAAAGTAGCTCAGGATCACGAGTGATATCACTTCGAACTGCACTACTATGTTTCCGGCTGACGCAGTCGTACTTTGAATGCCTCTTATGTACATCACATAGTTACCGCCGATGCCAACGGCTCCCAATGCGAGCAATGCCCATTCGTTCACCGAAACAGTACGCCTGATTATGTGCCCTCTTCGAAGTGTCAGCAGGATCAGCGATCCTACAGCGAATCGAATCCAGCAAATCGTGTAAGCGTCTACTGCTCTTAGGGCGAATTTGGCACAGATCGGAACCGCGCTCCACAGTACCGTGGCGCCGACAACGTAGAGGGCGCCCATTATGGTTTTGCGCACCGATTCACCGTTGTATTCAGTTTTCGCTGCTTCACTCATTGTCTTGCTCGGCGCAGGTCGTCGCTGAGTGACCGGAGCTGCTCAACCACACCGTACTCCACCGTCACACTGCCGATGCCGCCATTTGTAGTGCCGGGTATGCAGTGGGCATCCGAGCCGCCTACTGCGACCAATGAATGTTTCTCAGCGAACCGCTTGTAGAACCGCGAAGCTGCCGCTGTATGGTCTGGATGGTACACCTCAATTCCCATCAAGCCCTTGTGGATCAATTCGAGGATTAGCTCGTCGCGGCGAAGTTTCGCCGCGTGCGCACAGCAGGGTACCCCGCCTGCTGTGCGGATCAACTCTATTGCATGTTCCGGAAGCAGCTTTGGGCGCGGTACGTAACCTGGCCCTCCGGGCTGGAGGAACTTGCCGAAAGCGGCGTCCACCGAAGAAGCGGCTCCTGCTTCCCATATTGCTCGGGCGATGTGCGGCCGTCCAACAGCACCCCCACGGGCGATTTCGAGTACGCGGTCAAACCGAATCGGTATGCCGGCAGCTCGCAACTTTTCAACTATCAGCCTAGCACGCTCAAATCGTGCTTGTTTCAGCCTTGCCATTTCATCAAGCAGTTCGCGGTTGCGATGGTCTATAAAGTAACCAAGAATGTGAACTTCTGTCGAGTTCTGGGTTGTACTGATCTCTATCCCTGGGACAACTTCTACTCCGAAGGTTTCTGCCGCTGCCAAAGCTTCCTCGATGCCGTCGGCGGTGTCGTGATCCGCGATGCCGACAGCCGCCAGTCCGACGCGCTTAGCTTCGCGGACTACCTCCGTGGGCGTCAGGGCACCGTCGGATGCCGTGGTATGAACATGCAAGTCTGCTCTGCTGTCCATATGCCAAAACCCTTCCGCAAGGGACCGCGCTTGACCTTCCACAAGGGCGTCGGTCGGCTTTTCATTTGTACGACTGTTGTACGTCTGACTACTGAAAACAGTTCGGTAAAGGGTGTGGTTTTGTTGATCTCCTGAGAAGGCGGATCCGGCTCGGGTGGTTGCTTTCAATGCTTGCAAAAACTAAGTTGAGAACTACTATCCCAGCGGAGCGTTCTCGGCACATAATTTTGATGTTACAAAGCAGAGGTGCTGCCGTGAGCATAGAAGTTTATGGAAAAAGCAATTATTGCTTCGAAAGTCGCACATTGCTCGGCTGTGTGTTCGCTGCAGAAAGGATTGGGGATTATGAGAGGTAGAGTTTTCGAACTTCAGGTTGAGCCCTCGTTCATTGAGTACTTGGTTACCAACCGCGGCTCCGAGGATACGCGAAGCGAGGTAGTCATGGTCCTGCCTCGCCCGTGCGGCAGAGTAATTCTCGTGACCAAACCGTTCTATCCAGAGTCGGTATACCGTCTTCCAAGCGGCGGTGTGAAGCCCGGGGAGAGTCCGGAAGAGGCGTTCGTCCGCGAGGTGAACGAAGAAACCGGGCTGCGTTCGGAGCCGATGCGTGTTATAGAGCAGACTATTCTGCGCTGCTGCTCGGCGTCCGACGTAGTCGAGATAACCAGTTACATAATGCTGGGGAGCCTGACGACCGAAGAACCCCGCCCGGAGGATTCTGGTGAGCAGATCTCGGGATTTCAAGAGGTGACTGCGTCTGAGCTGAGGAGCGTCGCCGAAAAGCTGCAAAACCTGACTGGCAGTTGGCGAAGCTGGGGGCTATTTCGCGCGCCTGCGCATCTTGTCGCCGCAGAATATCTCACGGCTGAGCGATTTCCAGCTTAGGAAACCGGTATTGGTTATGCACTCCCCAGGCGTGGAACAACACTTGAGGAGTGCATTCATCACTTGGGTTCAGCCTGGGTTGATGATGGGTGGACCTCAGCGCTGCGCTTGTGTAAGGGACACCATGTGTGAGAAATAGGGGCAGAGAACCGTGGTGGGTTGCTCACGTGAAAACACCATTCTGTCAGCGCTTGTTCAGGCTGCAGGATCAACCACCGATCCGGATCAGCGCGTGCAGGCGGCTTTGGACGCCCTCAGAGATGCGCTTGAACTGGAAGCTGCGTCGATAATCGTGAGCCAATTGCCCGCCGGCGTTGCCAAGACCTGGGCATCTGTGCGTGGTGGGGGCTCGCACTCGCACAGACGATCCGTCGACGACGAGCTGAGCAACGGTTCGCAGTCGGCACATCTCCTGAACCAGGCGGCCGCGGTTCCGCTCAGTATATCAAGCGGTTGTAATTGCTCGCTAGTGCTTCAGGGTTTGCCCCGCCGAGGAATAGATGCTACATTGCTGGACTGTGTGGCCGTTTTCTTGTCCGTCCTCGTCGAGAACGCCTGGCTGACACTTGCTGAACACGACACCCAAGAACTAACTCGTAGACGAATCGAAGAAATAGCAGCCATTTACGAGATAGGCAAGGCTGTCGACTCCGCTACCCCGAAGGCCGTGTTCGATCTTATAGTGACAAAGGCTGCCTCAGTTATGGACGCTCAAACGTGTTCGCTGATGCTGCTTGACGAGATAGATGGCTGTTTGGTGATCGAAGCGAGTTATGGGTTGGCGCCCGACATAGTCAAAGGTACGCGAATAAGGCTTGGCGAGGGAATTGCAGGTCAGGTTGCTGCAAGCGGAGAGCCCGTGCTGCTTACCGATGTTGCTTCGGACACACGGTTCGAGAAGAAAGTTGTTCCTCACCCGGACGTAAGCGGTTCGATGTGTGTCCCACTGAAAAACCGGGACGGACAGGTCAAGGGCGTGTTGTCTATACGCAGACACCACCCAAAGCCTCCGTTTACGCAAGACGATCTCCTGCTTTTCTGTGTCTTTGCAACACATGCAGCTCTAGCCATCGAAAACGCCGAGCTGTATGCCCGCCTGCACCAAAGAATCCAGGAGATATCGACCGTTTCCAACGTTTTGCAAGCCATCAACTCTACGCTCGACGTTGGCCAAGTGCTCGAAAAGATAGTTCGCGGTATTACCGAAGTTGTGGGGTTCGATCGATGCTGCCTCTATCTGCTTGATCCGCGCACCGGGGAACTGGTCGCCGGAGCTCGGGTGGGTTACTCGTCCGCGGATGGTGTCGCCGAAAGGATAAAGCTGGGAGAAGGTGTTGTAGGGCTTGCCGCCAAAGAACGCGTTCCCATCTTCTCTAGGGAGGTCGCACCTCCAAGATCCAACACTGAAGATGCGTCGTCTTCCACTCGACAAGAACTATTCGAGTTCCTGGCTGTGCCCATTATGGTGCACGATGCCTGTATCGGTGTTGTGGCGGTCGACAATCGCATAACTAACCGGCATATCGGCAATGCAAACATCGAGATGCTGGCTGCGTTTGTGAACCAGGCGGGCATTGCTGTTGAGAATGCCAGGTTGTACGAGGCAATGGAGCGCAAGTACGCCGAAATGAACGCTCTTTATGAGCACACCAGGACACTCAGCGCCGCATACGGTGTGGAAAGCGCAGCCGAAGCCCTTGTCTCAGCCTGCAGCAAGATGCTCGGATGTGACGGAGCTGCCTTGTTTCTACTTGAACCGGGGGCCGAAAAGCTTCGCTTACTTGCTCCGACTGGCCAGCTGAGCGGGATTGCTGATCACACTCGGGAACACTGCAGCGATAAGCGTTTCCTGAGCGCAGTTCGTGCACTTAAGTCACCGCTCGTATTGGACTGCCGCGGTGACTCGGTGGTGCAGACGTCCTCAGGCCCATTCGACAGGGTTTTCCGCCCGTCGCGGTCGCGAGTTCTGTTGGTGCCGCTGGTTACCGAGGATACCACTATGGGTCTTCTCGCACTCGCCGACAGCGGCGCTGGTGAGTTCCAGGGAAGCGAAATCAAGCTTATCACCATACTCACAGCCCACGCCGCAACGGTTCTCAAAAATGCCTTGTCCTACGAGCTCAAGATGCAGCAGAGGGTGTTGGAGCTCTCTGCGTTGTACGAGTTTTCGAGGCAGATAAGTTCGGCAGACAGCTTGGACGAAGCTCTCAATTCGGTTCTCTCTGTCGTTGCGGGTATGGTCGACTGCGACGATCTGTTTATTTATGCTGTGGACCGCGAGAGGAACGCTGCCGTGGTTAGGGCTCGCAAGTCCGGCAACCAACCGGACCTGCCGCTTCCTGAGGAACCTCTCGACGGAGGCAGTTTCGTTAGTTGGGTAATCAGAGAGCGAAAGGCTCTGATCTCTCCGGATATTTCTGCTGACCCAAGGTTTTCAGAGGTTGCAGCGCGCTGGCGGTGGACTCGGTCGCTTATGGCGATCCCGCTTATAGTCCAGGACGAGGTGGTCGGCGTGCTTACTGTTTGCAGCAATCGGCCGAGTCGGTTCACTGAGGAACAGGTGAAGGTGTTGTCAATAGTAGCCAGCCAGGGCGCTGCAATCTACAAAGAGCTTGAGGCGCTCAACACGCTGAGCAACTATACCGACAGCATACTCGCAAGCGTTGCCGCCGGGGTTGTCACCTTGGACACCGAGGGTGTCGTTCTGACGTGGAATAACGCCGCCGAAAAGATCACAGGATTGGCAGCTTCCAGAGCCGTCGGTTTGGACTACAGGGACGTACTTAGCCGGCTGAACATACCTGAGACCGAAGCGCAGAGGGTAGAACAAGCCATCGAGACGGTCTGCCGAACCGGTGAGACATTTCGCGGCTACAAGATCTGCTTCCATCCCCACGATTCGCCCGAAGTCTTCCTCAATATGAGTGTATCGCTGCTTAGAAACAGTGCAGGTGAAAATCTTGGCGTGGTAGTGATATTTGAAGATGTCAGCCGTGAGATACATCTGGAGGAGGAATTTGCTCGTGTACGTGAACTGGCAGCTGTGGGACAGCTTGCCGCGACCATAGCCCACGAACTCAGAAATCCTCTCAGCTCCATAAAAGGGGCAGCTCAGTTCCTCCAAAAAGAATATGCTGATCACGCTGCGATCGTCGAGTTCCTGTCCATTATCATTGAGGAGGTAAATGGCCTGAACAAACTGACAACTGAGTTCCTGGAGTTTGCCAGGCCGCTCAAACCCGATCCCAAGCCGGTGGATCTAAACAAGTTGATCGACAACACCCTGCAGCTTATGGGTGTCAACATTAGGGAGAGTGGTGTTGCTCTCAGTTTGAAGTTGGAATCCTCCCTACCAACAATCGAAGCAGATCCTCGACAGCTCGAACAGGTGCTGAAAAACATTATTATCAATGCGCTGCAAGCTATGCCTAACGGAGGCGAACTGACGATCGAAACCGGATCGACTACAGATGGCGGAGCCTATTTTGCGGTTTCGGATACCGGAGTAGGCATTCCCGCGGATAAAATAGAGCGCATCTTCCAGCCTTTCGTCACCACTAAGACAAAAGGCACCGGACTAGGGCTGAGTGTGTGTCGCAAGATAGTGGACAGCCACGGCGGCAGTATTGAAGTGTCCAGCCGCCCAGGAGAAGGTTCCACGTTCAAAGTAATTCTGCCGAGATCGGCCGTTCAAAGACTAACGGTCGAGGAAGCGGATCTAACCCTGGAGCGCCGTAGCTAGGAGCACGTGTTGTCCGGTTAGCCTTGTAGCCTCTCGGCACAGCCTCTTTCTACCCTCGCGAGCTGCTGTCCGTCAACCAGGAATACGGCTGCGCAGCGTCTAACTACTCATCACAGGCCTTGTTCGATATTGGAGGAGGGATCGGTGAAAGTCTTGCTTGTGCATCCGCCCACGCGCGCCGAGATTGACGTGTATCGAACTGAAAGCGTCGGCTTGGGTTACATAGCCTCTGCGCTGCGCGAGGACGGCCACGAGGTGGAGATCTTCGACGCGAGCGTAACGCGCCTCAGTTGCCGGAGAGCAATTGACCAAGTGCTTGAGCGAGATTTTGATTGCTTGGGCATCACAGCGATGCACGAGCAATGGCGGTTCGTCGTGCAGCTTGCGAAAGCCGTTCGGTCTGAGCGAAAGAAAGTTCTTATCACCGTCGGGGGTTACCTGCCGACTTTGGCCCCTCAGCCTTTGCTGCGCACCTGTCCAGAGTTGGATTTCGTCGTCAGAGGCGAGGGCGAAAACGTGATTCGCGAGGTGTTGTCGCGCATCGAGCGCAACCAGGACTGGACGAACGTTGCCGGCGTTGCTTATCTTTCAGATGGCAAAGTCTTCATGAATGAGCTGCCTCGCGCCCACCGCGATTTGGATTCACTGCCGTTCCCTGCACGCGACGTGCTCATCAGACATCCTTGGCTCAAACGCGCACCGTTCTCAAGCAGCCGCGGTTGCTTTCACCGCTGCGCGTTTTGTTCCATAAACGAATTCTATGCGCTGTGTGGCCAGCGCGGCCGCCGGGACCGAAGCCCTGCGAACGTTGTCGACGAAATGGAGCAGGTACTGAGTGCTACAGGAATCGACTATTTCGTCTTCTCCGATGACGACTTCATAGGTCCGGGCGAAAAGTGCAAGATGCGTGCTTATGCAATTGCCGATGAGATTCTCAGCCGAAAACTGAGAATCAGGTTCAGTTTTGAGTGCCGTGCGGACGAGGTTGACCGCGACCTATTCAAGCGCCTAATGGAAGCCGGTCTCGATGCGGTTTTCATCGGTATCGAATCGGGGTCGCCTACCCAGCTTGAGCGGTTTCGCAAGGGAACCACCGTCGAACAGAATAGAGCGGCTGTTGAGACGATAAGGGAGCTGGGTCTGAAAATGGATGTCGGTTTCATAATGTTCGATCCGTATGTGACCCTAGAGGAACTGGAAGAGAACATGAGCTTTGTTCGCGATTTGAGGCTATCCGTGCCTATGATCAGACTCCAGCTCTACCCAGGTCTGCCGGTGATTGATCGTATCCGCGAGGACGGTTTGCTGATCGAAAAAGGCCTGGACCTGGACTACCGATTTAAGAACCCCGGAGTGGCACAGGCTTACAAAGCTATGAGGCTATCGATGGCTGCTCGCGCCGCCGTGTGGAAGCTGAGGGATCGGCTCGGTTTGGCAGCTGGACGTTAGGCTGCGCGATGCCCGAACTTGCAGCCTCGTCGGCTCCAAGGTGGCTTTCGTTGTACACTTTCCACAGTAACTCTGCAGCACATTCAGGATTCGCAGCTTCATATGGAAATATTTCTATGTGAGTAAGAAGACAGGCACCATTCTGATAGTTGACGACGAACCCAATATTCGCCGCGTGTTGGAGGCCGTGTTGGCAAAGGAGGGCCACACGGTGCTCACTGCCGAGAACGGCAGGAGGGCTCTCGAGCAGCTCCAGTCGAACGCTCGTATAGATGTCTTGATAACTGACTTGATAATGCCGGACATCAACGGCATCGAGCTTCTCGCAGAGGCAAAGAAAATAGATCCCAACACTTCTGTGCTGATGATCACGGCGCACGGCACCATAAAGAGCGCAGTTGAGGCTATGAAGCTCGGAGCGCTCGATTACCTATGCAAGCCGTTCGATCTCGACGACGTCAAGACGCTCGTACGAAACGCGCTGGACCGCAGGGAGCTGAATGAGCAGGGCCGCAGTGTACCCGCGGCGGCACAAAAGGTGGCAGCTCCGGGTAGAAGGAGCAAGGCTGATGTCCTGGTGGGCAGCAGTCCGGCTATGCTGGAAGTTTTTAAGATGATCGACAGGGTCAAAGACAGCAGGGCGACTGTCTTGATCCGCGGTGAGAGCGGCACCGGCAAAGAGGGAGTCGCAAGAGCTCTTCACTACAACTCGATTCGAGCGGACAAACCATTTGTGGCGGTGGCGTGTGTGGCTTTATCCGAACAACTTTTGCAGAGTGAGCTCTTCGGCCATGAGAAGGGTTCGTTCACGGGAGCCGTTAGCCAGAAGAAGGGTAGATTCGAACTCGCAAACCACGGCACGCTTTTTTTGGATGAAATCGGCGATATTCCGATGACCGTTCAGATGATGCTCCTGCGCGTCCTTCAGGAGCGCGAGTTCGAGCGAGTAGGCGGCACGGAGACGATAAAGGTTGATGTGCGTCTGGTTACTGCTACCAACCAGAACCTCGAGAAGCTTGTCGAAGAAGGCAAGTTCAGGGAGGACCTCTACTACAGACTGCAGGTGATAACCATAGATATGCCCCCGCTCAGGGAGCGACTTGAGGACATACCTGCTCTTGTTGAGCATTTCATAAGCATCTACGCTCCGGAGAACGACAAGCGCGTGGAGTATGCCAGTCCCGAAACAATGGAAATTCTTTTGCGATATAAGTGGCCAGGCAATGTTCGGGAATTGGAAAACGTCATAGAGCGAGCTGTTGTGCTGGCTGATTCTGACGCGCGGCTGATTACCCCTGACTTACTGCCGAAGGACATACTCAACGCGGTCAGCGTGCGCGCGTGATAAATGGTCCTCTCGAAAGCCTGTAGGTCTTATTACTTGTTCGAACCAAACGTCTGCGACCGCATCTCTTGGCCTGCCGCGTAGACCCGTTCTTTTTCTCTTTCGGACTAGACCCAACCTGGAAATCCCCCATAGCCCACTTCGTCTTTTCAGATAGGTGAACTCCGGGCGTTCCAGCCTAGACCGTTGTTTGGGAGAGGGGTTTCTGATATGATAAGTCAAGTCTGCAGTGGTGCAGGCTAATGTTGCACGCAAATAGAATGAGGTGCGAGCCAATGAAAACCTTACACAGTTTGTTACGGGTAGCTGCAGCAGCCATCGCCTTGCTGAGTTTGTTGGCGGTGTGTGTTTCGGCGGCTGACAATGCTCCCAAGATCGGTGTCATCGATGTACAAAAAGTGCTGCGGGATGCCCCGCGTATGAAGCAGTACATGCAAGAATATGAAGAACTGCGGCAGCAGTTGGGCCGCATTTTGGATATCCGAAGCCAAAACCTCATGCTCACTGAGGATGAGGTCAAGGAACTTATAGAACTCAAGAGCAAGCCGTCACCCACGGAGCAGGAAAAAGCCCGCATTGCGGAGCTCGAGAGAATAGAGCGCGAGCGCGACGCCGAGTTCAAGCAGCTTCAGAGCACTGCCAATCTTACGGATGCGCAAAAAACACGTCTTAAGGAACTGCAGGAGCTTCAGGACAAATCCAAAGCAACGGGCAAAGCTTTGGAAGATGATTATAACAGCAGACTGCAGACGAAACTCCAAGAACTCGATCAGCAAGCGGACGCGGATATACAGGACGCGGTCAAGAAGGTTGCGGAGGCAAAGGGACTGTCTCTGGTGTTGGTGAAGGATGCGGTTCGATTCGGGGGTATCGACATTACCGACGATGTTATAAGCAAGCTCGAGCGCAAGGTAAAGTAGACCTTGAGGGCTGCCGTCTGCGTACTCTGTCTTGCAATACTGGGATTGATGGTATTCGCGCTGCTGTGCTTCGTGACCAGCAGCTTGCTGCCGCAGAAGCAGTTTAAGCCTAGGCAAACGGTTTACGTAGATGTAGGCGTTCTTGAGCCGCTGCATCCCTGTTTCAAGTTGCTCAGGGAGTGGGAGCGATTTACCGCGTTATCTCCGATTAACGTTGGCAAAGCGGCTGGGACTGGATGGTTCAGCCTGCCTTTGTCGGCTACCTATGTCCAGCCGCCCGCCGTGGACAGAAAAGACCTTGTGGCTGAGACGGCTCTGACTGCTGTAGGAGAGTTCAGCCGATTGGAAGCCAGGCAAAGAGATGCGCTGGCAGTGCGACTGCAGCGCATCAGGTCGACTTTTGAAGCCAGCGTTGAGCCGGAACTTGCCGCTGAGATCAAAGAGCTGGAGCGCGAATTCGCTGCAAAAGAGAAGGACCTCATTGCTCAACACGCAGAACAAATGCGGAAGGTGGAGTTGCGTATCTCGGCTCTGCGATCTGCTTTGGAGCACGTGAAAACCGTGTTGACTCCGCTGAAGCGTGCTGATTCGAACAGTTGGCTTTCCCAACTTGAACGAGATCTTGAAGAGGCGATTGCCGAACAAAAGCGTTTGAACACTGACCTTGCCCAGCGAACCGCGGCTTTGCGGGCCGAGTTGTCTGAGAAAATTTCTCAGCTTCGCCGACGCAAAGGCGCGGAGGTTGAGAACAGGTTGGCGGAAATCGAGACGGCTGAGCGTACTAGAATCGAAGCAGCGATAGCCGATGCTCGAAACGAAGTATTCTCAGGACTGTGGCTTCCGGAAGAGGTTTGGCAGACGGAGTGGTCGGGATACGGTATTGGTGCCTCAGTCGGCTCGGCGCCGGCGGTAGTTGTACAACCTACTGTTTACCGGCACGGCTTCTCGCGGGCAGGCAAAGTCGCTCAGGCGATGCGCTCAATCAGGGCGATCATTAGAAAAGACCTTGCTGAGCAGGTTCGCAGGATCGCGGCTCAGAATGGTTTGCGTGTCACGTTTGTTGCGGGTGCGGGTGTTCGGGATGCCACAGAGGACTTTCGGCGGTGGTTGCTCCGCAGTCATGATGTCTGCTGGGGTCCAGTGCTTTCCGCCGCGCTTCGGTGATGTTTATGCGTCTTACGGCGAGGGAGCTTGCTGAAAAACTAGGCGGGTTGATCGAAGGCAGCGACGATGTGATCATCACCGGGGTGAACTCGGTCGACTACGCTTCTGAGGGCGATGTTGTTCTTGCAGAGAACGAGAAGTTTTTCAAGAAAGCCTGCGCGTCAGGTGCCAGTTGCATTGTCACGGCTCCCAATATCGGCAGAACGACGCCTGGTAAAACGCTGATCAGGGTGGAAAACCCTGCCGACGCCTTCATAACCGTGTTGGAACTCTTCATGCCTGAGGAACCGATGCCAGCACGCGGGGTATCCAAGACTGCGGTTGTCGGTTCAAATGTGCGCTTGGGCCGCGATGTTCGCGTAGGTGCCAATGCCTTCATAGGCGATAGGGCTGTACTAGGTGACGGCTGCGTTGTGCATCCAAATGTGCACATTGGTGCGGACGTCGTGATAGGTGACTCGTGCATCTTGTATCCGGGTGTGGTTATTTATCCGCGGTGCAGAATCGGTAACCGGGTAGTTCTGCATGCTGGGGTCGTCATAGGAGCCGACGGTTTTGGATACCGCCAGGGTCCCAACGGTCTCCGGAAGATCCCACAGGTTGGGATTGTGGAGATCGGGGACGATGTTGAAATTGGTGCCAACTCAACGGTCGATAGAGCAAAATTCGGTGCGACTATAATAGGGAGTGGCTCCAAGATTGATAATCTCGTACACATTGCGCACAACGTAAAAATTGGGCGAAACTGTATTATCGTCGCGCTGAGTGGCGTAGCGGGAAGCGTCGAAATTGGTGACAACGTCACATTGGCAGCGCAGACGGGAGTGAAAGACAACGTGCGTATAGGAGATGGCTGCATTGTGGCTGCGCGCGCGGGGGTAATCGGGGATCTGCAAAAGGGATCAGTTGTGTCGGGCTTCCCCGCCAGGGACCACTTTGCAGAGAAACGCGCGCAAGCCGCGTGGCTGCGTCTGCCCGAAATGCTCAAAAGGCTAAAGGTGCTGGAGAGTGAAGTAGAGCGGCTGAGCGCTCAAATGAAAGGCGAGGCGAATGACGACACTGACCGTTAGTCCTGAGACATCGGGGCTCGAGATAACTGCACTGTCGCGACGAGCTGCCGCAAGGCAGCAGACGTTGGCTTCGGCAGTCACTCTGCGCGGTCGTGGGCTGCACGGCGGTGATGAGTGTGCGGTAACGATTCATCCCGCTGAGCCGGATACCGGTATTGTCTTTGTCGGCTTGTCGGAGCGTATCCCTGCCGTGGTAGATAACGTGGTTGATACGTCGCGCGGAACTACCCTGGGTGTGAATGGGACGCGGGTGCGGACAGTCGAACACCTGATGGCTGCACTTCGCGGCAAAGGAATCGATAATGCCGTTGTCGAAGTACGCGGTACGGAAACACCGGCCCTTGACGGAAGCGCGCTTCCCTACGTTGAGGCTATAGACAGTACCGGGGTGGTAGCGCAGGATCGGCCTAGAGCGACGCTCAGATTGCGCGAGCCGGTCGTAGTTCGGCAAAACGGATCGTTCATTGCTGCTGTCCCGGGCATAGGGCTGCGTATAACGTATGTTCTAAACTATGACCACCCGCTGATCGGTGCACAGGTTGTCACCTATAAGTTTAGCGAATCCGATTTTGGGCGCGAGATAGCTCCGGCGCGCACGTTTGTGCTGTACGAAGAGGTCGCAGAGCTCCTGGACAACGATCTTGCGCGCGGCGGTAGCTTGGAGAACGCGATCGTGATATGGCGGGACCGAGTGAGCTCGCGCCTGAGGTTTCCGGATGAGTTGGTCAGGCACAAAGTTATGGACCTTGTTGGCGACCTTGCACTGATAGGGTGCTTTCTGGAAGCTGAGATAGTAGCCGTCAAATCGGGGCATGCTTTGAACGTTGAGTTTGCCAAGCGGGTTCGCGAAGTCCACACTGAAGCTCACAGTTTTGGAAGGGGTTAGTGAAAGGCGTAGATTACCGCCTGTCGGCTGGCGGCAGGAGAGTGCAGTCGACCAATAGCCGGCAGGTTGGTTGATAGGTCGGTGATTATGCTGGACATCGAAAAAATACGCGATATCCTACCGCACAGGTATCCGTTCTTGCTGGTGGACCGGATCATCGAACTGACTCCGGGTACTCGAGCACGCGGGTACAAGAACGTCACAATTAACGAAGAGTTCTTTGAAGGGCACTTTCCTGGCCACGCCGTTATGCCGGGAGTGCTTGTATGCGAAGCTATGGCACAAGTGGGCGGCGTGCTGCTGCTGTCGATGACGGGTAACGAGGGCAAACTAGCCTATTTCGGCGGTATGGATCACGTGAGGTTCCGAAGGCCTGTAGTTCCTGGAGACACTCTCGTTACTGAGGTGGAGCTGATTGCAGCTAAGGGTAATATTGGCAAGGTTCGAGCAGTGGCTCGCGTCGACGACGAAGTTGCCGCGGAAGGCGAGTTCATTTTTGCTCTGGTCGAGAGAGAGCGGACTAACAAAACAACCGACAGCGTGGTCGAGGACAAGGTTGCCAAGTGAGTACGATGGTAGAAAGAGAAATGAGGACTGAAATACATCCGACTGCGCTGGTAGATGCAGGTGCAGAGATCGGGAACGGAGTCAAGATCGGCCCTTATTCGATTATAGAGGCGGACGTCGTGATCGGGGACGGCACCGAGATCCACGACCACGTCACGATCCACAGCGGCACAACGATCGGCAAGAACTGCAAAATCATGACGGGTGCAGTTTTGGGCGGTCCACCTCAAGATTACAAATTCAAGGGCGAGAAAACCTATCTGAAAATCGGGGACGGCAATATCATTCGCGAGTATGTAACCATTCATCGTGCCAGCGGCGAGGGTGAAGCCACCATAATAGGCGACAACAACATGCTGATGGCGTACTGCCACATAGGACACAACTGCTGTCTTGGCAGCGGCATCACAATGGCCAACATGGTTGGCATCAGCGGGCATACGCTTGTTGAGGACAAAGTAGTCTTCGGCGGTATTGTGGGCGTTCATCAGAAGGTGCGCATCGGCAAGCTGGCGATGATCGGGGGCTTCTCCAAAGTGGTGCAGGATGTTCCGCCGTTTGCGATGGCGGATGGACGGCCGCTTAAAATCTACGACCTTAACGTTATCGGTTTGCGTCGCAACGGCGTGCCGGCCAAGGTCCGCGCCGACCTGAAGCACGCTTACAAGTTGTTGTATAGGTCGAATCTCAACGTCACGCAGGCACTCGAGGCGATCGAAAACGAAATCGAGCCGAGTGAGGAGCTTCAGTATCTGCTAGATTTTATACGCAACGTCAGACTTGGCTTCGGCGGCAGGCAGCTCGAAACCCCGAGATCCTAAAGTCGTTAGTGAAAAACCATAATGCACTCAATTGTGATCTCAGCCGGTGAAGCCTCGGGTGACCTCTACGGCGCGCGCATTGTCGCTGCACTCAGACAGATAAACCCTGATTCCCGGTTTTGGGGTGCGGGCGGTCCGAAACTCAAAGACGCAGGGGTCGACATTAGGCTTAGCACGACCGACGGCGGGACTATAGGCATCTGGGCAACCGCGAAGACGCTACCAAGCATGACTTTGGGGTATCTCCGCATTAGGAGAATGATCCTCGCAGAGCGGCCTGCGCTTTTTATACCCATAGATTTTGGGGCATTCAATCTCAGACTCGCGCAGATTGCTGCAAAGGCACGTATTCCTGTAGTCTACTTTATACCACCCGGGTCTTGGCGGAGAGAACCGCGCAACGCGGACAAGCTGAAGGCAGCGGGCGGCAAAGTAATTTGCCCTTTTCAGTGGTCGGCAGAGTACTTGGCTAGTCAGGGCGTGGATGCTCGATGGTTCGGCCATCCTCTGATTGATTTGGTGGTACCTTCGGGTGACAGAGATTATTTACGCCGCACCCTTGGACTGCGTGAGGGCTCGCTCGTAGTTGGTTTGCTGCCGGGCAGCAGGAAACACGAGCTTATTGAACACTTGCCGCCATTGGCTCGATGTGCACAGCTGCTCAATGATGAGCTCGGGGGTGCGCAGTTCTTGATACCAATTGGCAGTGCAGGTTATTGGGTGCGCGATCGCGTGCAGTCGGCGTTTCGGCGCCTGCATGCGACCGTCGATTTCCGCATAGTTGAGGGTCGCACTTATGATTGTATGGCTGCAAGCGATGTGCTTATATGCAAATCCGGCACGGCAACACTGGAGGCGGCAATAATTGGTACGCCGATGGTTATCTTTTATCGAGGGACAGCGCTCATGCGCTTGGAATACCGGCTGCGCAAACACGAAATAGAAGATTTTATTGGCCTGCCGAACCTCATAGCAGGACGTCAGATTTGCCCGGAATTACTCAACGAGCAAGTTACGGGCGAAAACCTTGCTAGGGCTGCGCTTGAACTGCTGCGCGCGGAGCCTATTGTGCATGAAATGCGCCGGTCACTTGCCGATATCAAACACGCGCTGGGCAGTCCAGGTGTATTCAGGTGTGCCGCCCAAGCCATGCTGGAGATGAGCGGTCTTGCTTAATCAATTGTGGCGTGGTCACAACGACTTCCATAGCAGCTGCGCTGGCGGATCAACACTGGGGTTTTCGATGCTATGAACAAAGTAATACATTTTCTCTGGCGCCGCCGGACCACGTTTATGGCGATATTAGGGTTTGCGGTGCTTGTTGTCGGAAGGCCGGCGCCGCGCTACGTGATTGTCGGGGTGCCGCTGATTCTTGCGGGACAGGCAATCAGACTGCTTGCAGCGGGCTATCTGAGTAAAGACAACGAACTTATCACGGCCGGTCCATACGCATTGTGCCGAAACCCTTTGTACGTAGGGTCTTTCCTAATCTCATGCGGCTATTTGGCAATTTTCGGACGCCTGGACGTATTCGCGATTGGCATTGTGCTGTTTTGGCTTTTCCACGGCGGGGCGGTCATTTACGAGGAAAACAAACTGCGTAGTGTGTTTGGTTCAGCGTACACTAAATATGTCGCCGAAGTGCCGCGGTTCCTGCCTAGGAGTTTCCGATACAGCGGAAACGGCGCCTTTTCTTGGCGGCTCGTCATATCTAACAACGAACACCGAACGGCCGTGCTTAACGTGATTCTGTCGGCGGCGATTGTCGTTAACGCTTTCACCTTGCGGGTCTCGCCGCTGAGTTATCTGATCTCGCTCGTTCAATAGAGGAAAGGCGAGTTTTGTTGTTTCTTGAACTCGTAGTATCCTTTTGATGTTTCCAATTATGAACGCGCCTAGAAGACTTTTCAAATACATTCTCGCCTACAAAGTGCGGCTGCTGGCGGCTGTGCTGTGCAGTCTGATAAGCGCCGCATGCGTTCGCGCGCTGGGTGTGGTCATCAATTGGTTTGCTACTGTCGCAAGCGGTAAGGACGTCCTCGGTCTTCCCCCGGTGCAGATTGGTCTCCGTTACGGCATCTTCGAGCCGGCACATGCTAAGGCGGCGTTGATATGGATTATAGCGATTCTGGCAGTGCTCATACACGTTCCGAAAGCGCTGTTTGCTTACGCTAACAATTACCTGACCGCCTCTGTAACCAACCGCATCGGCGCTGATGTCCGCCGGGCCGTTTATGATCACCTACAAACCCTGCCGCTGAGTTTCTTTCATCGGAACAAGACCGGTGACATAATAGCTCGCATCACTTACGACGTGGGGCTGATCACAAATGCCAGTCAGGTCGTTACCCAGGCTATCGACGCGCCGGTCTTGATAGTGGTAGGCCTTGCTGGTTTATTTGCGATAAGCTGGAAGCTGGCAGCCCTGACACTTGTCTTCGTGCCGTTGATGGGGATGTTGATAGATCGGCTTTCCAAGAGAATACGCAGGCTGACTACCGATACTCAGGAGAAGCTCGCTGAGCTGAACACAGTGGTGGAGGAATCAATACGCGGGATAAGGATCGTCAGAGCGTTCGCGATGGAAAAGCACGAGATAAACAGGTTCGCCCATGCCAATATGGAGGCTTTGCGAGCTGCTTTGAGGGCTGCCAGGAGAGCTGCGGCCGTGATTCCGGCCGTCGAGTTTATGGGTGGGCTGTCGGGAGCTGTCCTCTTGTTGTTTGCCGGACTTATGGTGGTGAGTGGTGAAATCCGAATCGGCAAGCTTTTCGAGTTTACGTACTTGGCGTTCATAGTAGCCGCTGCGGGCAAGCAGTTCGGAAAGATAAACGTGCTCTACCAACAGACTATGGCGGGAGCGGAGCGCATCTTCGAGCTGCTCGACGCCAGATCGGACTTAGTCGAAAAACCTGACGCTGTGGAACTGCGCGATGTTCGGGGCCACATCGAGTTCAAGGATGTGCATTTTCAATACAACGAGGGCGAGCCGATACTGCGCGGCATATCGTTCAAGATAGAACCCGGCGAAGTCGTGGCTCTTGTGGGCCCAAGTGGTGCGGGCAAGTCAACTGTGGCCGATCTGATACCCAGGTTCTACGATGTCACATCAGGTCAAGTTCTCGTGGACGGTTGGGACGTAAGAGACGTCAAGATAGCCAGCTTGCGAGCTCATATTGGTATCGTGCCCCAGGAGACTATACTATTCAGCGGCACCATAGCGGAGAACATTGCTTACGGACGGCCTGGTGCCGACATGTCCGAGATCATAGAAGCTGCTAAGGCTGCCAACGCCCACGATTTCATACAGGCCTTGCCGAACGGTTACGAAACCCGGTTGGGAGAGGGGGGAAGCGGTTTATCCGGTGGCGAGCGGCAGCGCATCGCAATAGCCCGAGCTTTGCTGAAGAACCCACGCATACTTATTCTGGACGAAGCTACATCCTCTCTGGACGCAGCATCGGAGGTTGTGGTGCAGGAAGCCTTGGAGAGGCTAATGAGAGGCAGAACGACACTGATAATCGCCCACCGACTTTCTACCGTGACGGGCGCCAATCGGATCATGGTTATGGACCGAGGGCAGATACTGGAATCTGGGTCGTTCAACCAGCTTCTGACGAGTGGAGGGCTCTTTGCTCAGCTTTACAGAACTCAGTTTCGAACTGAGGAGGTTGTCTAGTGCGTGAGTGCGAGAGCACAGCAGACAACAAGGCCGTTGGCGACTCTGAGTCTGGGCTCGCAAGTTCCTCGTTAGTTCGGCGTCTGGCGGTGTTGTGGGAAAAGCTTAAGTTCGAGGCGACGTTCGGTTTACTATGGCTGGTTTCGACCATCCTGTGCGCTACAGCACGCTTCAGGGTCGAAGGCTGGGAACGAATGCAGCGACTCCTGGCGGAAGGCAGGGGTGGAGTAGTAGCTCTCTGGCACGGCAGCACTACTCTTCCAATCTACTACTGTCGGAATATGAGCCTTTACTCGATCGTATCGCTCTCCAAAGACGGCGAGCTCCAACACAGGATTCTGCGAAGCCGGGGATTCTTGACTATTCGCGGCTCCAGTGCTCGTCGAGGAGCACAGGCTCTGCTCGAAGCTGTCAGACGACTCCGTGAGGGATATGTCCTGGCGGTGACGCCCGATGGTCCGAGAGGGCCCGCACGCAAGGTGCAACCGGGTACTATTCACCTGGCACAGCGTTCTGGGGCGCCTGTCCTGCCTGTCGGCGTGGCTTGCCGGCCCTGTTTGCGGGCTCCCTCGTGGGACTCACATTTAATCCCGGCCCCCTTTGCCCAGGTGGTCTTGGTGTTCGGCGAACCCTTGGAGGTAAGTCCTGAAGAGAGCGTGGAAGAAGCCGCAAGACGTGTTGAGGATAGTATAAACGCTGCTGAGCGACGAGCCTGGGAACTGATTTCCAAACCTAAGGGTTCAGCGCAGTGATTACCCGCTGAATATGGCATTTCTTATCTACAATCTGATTATTCTTTTTCTCTCGCCGGCAATAGTCATTTTTATTCTTTGGCGGATTCTTGTTACGAAGAAATCCGCCTATTCCTGGCGAGACCAGTTGGGCTTTGTTCGTCTGCCGGACCTGCCTTCCGACAAACCCAGGATCTGGATTCACGCGGTCTCAGTAGGAGAAAGCGTAGCCGGCGCGGGCGTTGTCGCGCAGCTTAAACGCATAGTGTCGGAAGCTGTGGTTATTGTCTCAACAACAACACACACTGGCCAGGAAATGGCTCGAAAGTGCATCGCTGGTGCAGATGCTTTCTTCTACTATCCATTCGACCTTCTGCCCAGCGTGGAACTGGCGGTGAGTCGAACTCGGCCTTCGGTTTTTGCGAGTATCGACACCGAGATATGGCCCAATCTCCGGCACGTTTTACGGCGCCGAGGCATCCCAAATGCTGTGATCAACGGTACTGTGTCCGACAAGACAATGCGCGGTGCGCGCCTGCTGCCTTGGCTTTACAGGTGGACCTTTTCCAACATTGACCTGTTCTGTATGCAGTCTGCTGAAGATGCTGAGCGGATAATCGCTCTTGGTGCTGACCCATCTCGTGTTCGGGTTACTGGTAACTGCAAGGCAGATGAAGCTGAGGGTCCCCTATCTGATGAGGACAGGAGCAAGCTTCGCGAGTCTTTGAAACTGCCCGCAGATGCCCGTGTGGTCGTTGCCGGCAGCACTAATCCTGGTGAGGATCAGCCTGTTCTTGAGGCATTTGCTGCCGCACGCAGGGTATATCCCGACCTGCGTTTGATAGTTGCTCCCAGGCAGATAGAGCGCAAGCGCGAAATCCGCGAACTCGCTCTCGGCCTAGGTCTATCCTGTGGTTTTCGGAGTCAGCCGGAGACCGTTACTGGTAATGAGGATGTAATAGTTTTGGATACATTCGGCGAATTGAGTCGAGTCTACGCCATTGCCGACGCTGCGTTTGTGGGAGGCAGCCTAATCCGAAAGGGCGGTCATAGTATACTGCAGCCCATTTCGCAAGGTAAGCCTGTGCTGTTTGGGCCTCACACGTTTAAACAAAGGGATATCGTGAATCAGGCGAAAAGAGCAGGGGTGGGCTTCGAAGTGTCAGACGCACAGAGTCTCGCCGGTGAGCTTGTCCGCTTGCTTGGGGATCGACAACTTCTAGATGGTATTGGGAGGCGCTGCGCTGAACTGATTGCAGCCAACGCCGGTGCGTCTATACGCACCGCGGAAGCACTGGCAGATCTGTTGCGGCGCACGCAACACTGAGCTTAGTGGGCCTTGGCTGCCTGACAACGAGTCGGCGCATATTCCGACAATTAGTCTGATGGACACCCCGAGTGTCCCTGCGCAAGATTCCATGTCACTATGATTCACCCGACATATGGCCAAGATAGGCTACATTGAACAAGTGATTCTAGGCGAGGAGAAAGGCTTTTTCTCGTGGGTTTTCAGAGGACTCACCTGGCCCTTTTCCATATTGTATCGCGTTGGACTGGGTATCTATCTGTGGCTTTACGACAGCGGGCTCCGCAAGAAGCACAGGCTCGCGGTGCCCGTAATAAGCATTGGGAACATCACCTTTGGTGGTACGGGCAAAACTCCAGCTGTCGAGAAAATTTGCCGTATGATCACAGATCTGGGGAAGTCCGCCGTGGTCTTGTCGCGGGGACATGGAGGTAAGGCTTCGGGGCCCGTTGTGGTCTCTGATGGTCGGCAGGTGTTGTCTTCAGTTGACGAGTGCGGAGACGAGCCTGTGGCACTTGCGCAGTCGCTGCCGGGGGTGCCGATTGTTGTGGCAAAGGACAGACGTGCCGGCGGCAAGCTTGCTTGCGAAAGATTCCATCCGAGTGCGATCGTGCTGGATGACGGTTTTCAGTATTGGCAGCTGCATCGGGACTTGGATATAGTAGTAGTTGACGCCTCAAGACCTTTTGGAAGCGGCTACGTCATGCCGATGGGGGATTTGCGCGAACCCATTCGCGGTCTGCGGCGTGCACACGTGGTGCTGGTGAATGTTACAGCGGCGGAAGGCTGTTTGACCGATGGCCGTGTTGGTCGAGTGTTGTCGACCATTGCACCTAAGGCGGAGTTGTTTGCGTGCCGCCGGAAGCCGAGACGCTTGCTGGGACCACACTCCTCGGCGATTGATCTTGAATGGTTGCGTGGTAGGCGCGTGGTTGGATTTTGTGGTATCGGTAGTCCAACGTCTTTTTTTAGTACGTTGGCTTCGTTGGGAGCTGTGGTCTGCGAATCGATCGTCTTTCCCGACCACCACGTGTATTCTGAGGCCGACATAAAGTACATAGTATCTAGATCCGCAGCGCATGCTGTGGATGCAATCATCACTACCTGCAAAGACGTAGTTCGACTCGAAGGAAAAAGTGCGATTTCGAATCTTTACGTTCTCGAAATAGAGCTCGAAATAGATGGCGAAGACCGACTCGAAAGACTTGTCAAGGACGTTCTCGACAGAGCGAGCTAAGCGGCTGCCCCCGCAAAAGCGAGCGCTTAAGCTCCTTGGGAGGATAACATTTTGGCTGCTGTTCAAAACGTCGCGGCTGCTCAGACCGTGGATCGTCGAGTTGGTGGGCAATGTGTTGGGAACGATGTTCTTCGTTGTTTCGAAGCGCTATCGCAGCACTGCTATCGCGAATCTGGAAGCCGCGTTTGGTTCCGAAAAAACGCCCAAGGAAATCAGGCAGCTTGCCAGGGAAGTGTTCAAACATTTTGCGCGCGAGAGCCTTCAGTTCTTTCGTCTGATATCGATGACAAGGGAGGAAGTAGACCGGTTGGTTGAGGTTGAAGGGTTGGAAAACCTGGACGCCGCTTTGGCAAAAGGCAAAGGCTGTATCGCCGTGACGGCTCACTACGGGAACTGGGAGCTATTGGCGCGAAAGCTGGTTATCCTAGGGTATCCGGTCAATGTAATCGCCCGCGACAGTGACGATCCTGGGATGACTGGCATAGCGACTCGCATTCGTGAGACCGCCGGTTACAAGGTTTTCGACAAGGATCAGCCCATCATAGGCGCGTTTCGCCGGCTGAAGAACAACGAGATACTCGGCATATTGCCCGACCAAAACGACTTCCAAGGCATACCTATTACGTTCTTCAACCGTCCCGCGGCCACGGCTACGGGGCCGGCTTTCCTTTCTATTCGCTCAGGGGCACCCATCGTGCCATTATTTGCACGTCGACTTCCGGACAAAAGATACAAACTCGTCATATACCCACAAATAGAATTCGTCCCGTCAGGGAATCAGGAGGAAGACATCAGAACCCTGACGTTCTTGCTTACTGCTGCTATTGAACAGGAAATTCGCTCTAATCCCTCGCAGTGGCTTTGGCTGCACGATCGGTGGAAATACGCGCGTGAGGTCACAGGCAATGCACGAACTGAGTGCTGAAGTACGCTCAGCTGCAGGTTCGAACGAACAAGAACGGTTTGCCGGAGCGGACCGTATACTCATTGTCAAGCTGAGCGCCATAGGCGACGTGCTGATGGCTACCCCAGTTGCCAAAGCTTTGCGAAAGGCATTTCCCCAGAGCTACATTGCTTGGGTGGTCGAAAAGAAAGCGGCTGACATCGTTATAGGAAATCCCTACCTGGACGAGGTCATAATATGGGAGCGTACGAGAGGGAACAACGCTCTCTCGAAGATGTTGAACTTTGCGAGGGGTTTATGGCGTCTGCGCAAAGAATTGCGTTCCAGGGATTTCGATGTGTGCTTGGACCTGCAGGGGCTCTTGCGCAGTGCAATCGTATGTTGGCTATCCGGGGCCTCTAGGAGAATCGGGTTTGCAGACGGTGCTGAGGGCAGCGTGCTGTTTTACAATGAAAGGTTCGAGCCTGTGGACGACACTCCCAGCGCGCAGCAGCGCAATTTGGACTTGCTGCAAAAGTTAGGCGTGACGTGCAATGACACTGAAATGTATATGCCCCTTACGGAGGCTGATCGCTCATTTGCAGAGCGTTTTCTGAAGATGCACGGACTAATAGGCAGACGTATCGTTGCGTTTTGCCCTGCGACAACTTGGGCAAACAAGCACTGGACAGTCGAAGGTTGGTCGGCTCTCGCCGATATTCTTGCCGATAAGCACGGTGCGTGCTCTGTAATCCTTGGGTCTTCAGCAGACATCCCTCTGGCTGAGGAGATTGCGCGCCGGTGCCGGGTGCGTCCGGTGATAGCCGCAGGCCACACGAGCCTGAAACAAGCAGGCGCCATTATCGAGAAATGTGATGCTGTGGTGGGTGTCGACACTGGGCTGCTTCATATGGCCGTTGCACTTGACAAGCCGACAGTGGGTCTTTTCGGAGCAAGTGCGTGGCGGTGCTTCCCGCGAAAAGACAACTTTGTGTGGGTAGCAAAGGATTTTCCCTGCAGTCCTTGCCTAAGGCATCCGACCTGTAAGAACACGGATTGCATGCGCGCGATTACGCCGGAAGACGTCGAACAAGCGGTGAGGCCGTGGCTGCGGTAGAGCTGTTCAATGGGACTGCGCGCAGTAGCCATGCTCCAACTATTCGGGGAATTCGTGAATGAGAATTGTGTGCTTCCATCTCAATCAGATAGGTGATCTCATGTTTTCACTTCCGGCGCTAAAGTCGCTGCGCGATTCGTTCAGTCCGGCGTATATCACAAGTGTAATCAGGCCCGGGCTCCGGCAGTTGCTTGAGTGGACAAACCTAGCAGATGACGTTCTAGTGCGTAGTCCGGGTTTGGGTTCGCACGTCTTTAGCTTGATGTGCGAGTTGAGGAGTAGACGTTACGATCTAGCCGTCGTGTTTTCGCAGAGTGCCGAGTGTGCCTTACTTGCCTACATGACCCGTGCCAGCCGGCGTTTGGGTTTCGTGAATACTTCATTAGGTTGGCTGCTCACAGAGCGCGTCTCGTTTTCCCACCCGCCTTCCACGGCCAACAACTTACGTTTGGTGGAAGCGGCAGGGGCGGCGTGTACGAAAAAAGACTACTATGGGTTGCTCAGCGTGCCACTGGACGTTGTCGAAGCAGGTAGACGACTGCTTGCATCGACAGGCATCGACGAGTCTGTTCGATTCGCTGTAATTGCTCCTGGGACGTCCAAGCGCAGAAGACTAAAGGAGTGGACAGATGAGGGCTTTGCAGAGGTTGCACGGTACCTGGGCACGCAGGGCCTGCGCGTTGTGTGCGTCGGTGCAGTTGCAAGTCCCGGGATCGCGCAGTTGTGTCCCCAGATCGTAGATTTGGGAGGTCGAACATCACTGGTGGAAGCGGCCGGTGTTCTGGCAGGCTGCGAGCTGCTTGTAGGGGTGGATTCCGGGATACTTCATATGTGTGCCGCCATGGGCAAGCCTGTGGTTGGTCTATACGGTCCGACCAACCCCGAAGTTACGGGTCCTCAAGGTGAGGGACACATAGTGATACGATCCAATGTCGGATGCAGTCCGTGTAGACTTAAAACGTGCAAATTGGACAGGAAGTGTATGAAGGACATAAAACCGGTCGCTGTCATAGACGCCGTTTCCGAGATTCTCCGACGGAGGCATGCGTCGTCCGCTAGATCCGGCCTGTCAAATAGTGGAAAAGACTTCGGCAAGCCGACCAAGTAGAAATGGGCATATCAGCGTTGGTAATAACTTGGAACGAGGAGAAGAATATTCAAAGGTGCTTGGAAAGCCTGCGGTTCGCTGATGAGATAGTAGTGCTCGACTCTTACAGCTCCGACCGCACAGTGGAAATTGCCAAGCGCTATACGGATAAGGTGTTCCAGCGCGAATTCGCCGGCTTTTCGGACCAGAGGATCGCGGCTTTGCAGTACGCGTCCCAGGACTGGGTGCTGATTGTGGATGCGGACGAGGTGGTTACGCCGGAGCTTGCTTCGGCACTACGGCGGGCCGCGGAAACGGAACAATATGACGGTTATCGATTACCGAGACTGACGGTTTTTCTGGACCGCGAGATGCGTCACTGCGGCTGGTACCCCGCATACTCTATACGCCTTGCTCGGAAGGACAAAGTTTATTTTCCGCCGCGGTTGGTCCACGAGAGTATTCTGGTACGTGGCAGAATCGGTGTGCTCGACGAGCACCTGCTCCACTACAGTTACCCAAGCCTGGCGGAGTACGCGCGAAAAATGATGCTCTACGCCGACGCGGGTGCCAAGCAGATGAAAATTGACGGCAAACGGTTTACACTCTTCGATCTGCTGGCTCGTCCGCCGTTCGCATTCTTTCGAATGTTCATCTGGAAACTTGGTTTCCTGGACGGAATGCATGGGTTCGTTTTGAGTGTCTTAACGGCGTGCTCGACGGCTCTTCGGTATGCAATGTTGTGGGAGTTGGAACGTCAGAGTAAGATTGAGAATGGCAAAGTCAATAATGCACGAAGTAGGGAATAGAATGTTTTATCGTAGTATCCTCATCTTGTACGTTGTGTTGAGCGCAGCTGCCTGGTTGTTTTCGTCGGGGCACTGTGCCGGAAATGTGCTCAGCGAAGCAGATCTGAAACAGCGCATCGAACAAGCAACTTCGGGATTCAAGGACATCTCCTTCCTGGGTACAGTAACCTACAAGAACAAAAAGGCTATGACGAAAATCGAGTCCAATTATGCCCGGCTCTACGATTTTCAATCCGCAAGGGTGTACTATAAAGAGCCCGACAAGCTGCGCATTGAGGGTAAACTGGGCATGGTCAAATTCGAGTACATATGCACTGGCACGCTCAAGATAGTCCGTGCCCCAGCGATACGTTTTACCAACCGCAAGGACTACTCTGACGATCCGGCAAAGCTCCAAGATGCCTTGGATATTGGTCTGGTCACACCTTCGCTGTGGCGCCATCGCCGCATAGAAGTAGTCGAAGACGCAGAGGCAGCCTCAAATGGCGAGATCAAAGTACGCCTTCGTTGGCCCAAAGGCGATGTGGTGCACATCATATGGTTGGACGCGAAGGATCTCTGGCTTAAGCGCTTCGAGAAACGCACGGCCGACGGCACTTTGCTTTTTAGAGTCACCTATTCGAATCCTCGTAAGGTGGGAGATGTCATTTGGATGCCTACGACAATAGATGTTTACGCTGCGGATGGAGAAAAGGCAGGCAGCACCGTATATTCGGACATAAAGGTCAATACCGGTCTCGCCGACTCGCTGTTTGAGTAAGAGTATGAACATTCTGCAATTTGGTTCTTCGACCGCCATATGCAACATATGCCGCAGCGTCGATTGCTATCCGCTCATCCACAAAGACGGTCACGACGTCTACCGGTGCCGCGGATGTGGTTTGGTGTTCACTCACCCGTTGCCTGAGGAGCTTTACGAGCAGTATGACGCCCGATACTTTGATTTATACCGTCGTAGGCGCCAGTTTCGGCTGAAGAGAGCGGATGCGAGGTTGAGACAGATCGAACTTATCATGCGCCCTGGGAAGTTGCTTGATATAGGCTGTTCGCTCGGATATTTTCTTGAAGCCGCTAAGTCGCGAGGTTGGGATGCTTGGGGGATCGACGTGTCGGATTATGCCGTGAACGAAGCACGCAAGCTCGGCTTGAATGTCCGCGTCGGCGACCTAGAACAGGTCGGCTTCGAAACCGGTTCGTTTGACTGCGTCACAATGTGGGACGTTCTGGAGCACGTTCCGGATCCTACGAGTCACATGCGTGAAGTGCGTCGCGTGCTTGCAACCGGCGGATTGGTGGTCATCGGGACGCCCAACGCGGATCATCTTGCCTTTAGAATTAAGCGCGAAAAATGGCGCCACTTTAAACCAGCTGAGCACGTTTATTACTTTGGGCGCTTCAGCATCGAAACACTGCTGCGAAATACCGGGTTTAAACCGGTCAGACCTTCGGTCTTGGCCCCCGCAGTGTTCGTCGGACACCTTGGAGCGCGAATAAGAGCGCTTCTTTCCTTAATTGTTCAACCCAACGACGTGATGACGGTGTATGCCAGAGCTGAGGAATAACTAAATGGCCTCTCGTTATCCTGAGATTGACCTCAGACGACTTAAAACTACACGCATCAGCGATAGACTGAGCACGGTTGGCACCGACCAATTCGCCAAGCCGCTTGACCCTGATTCGTCTGTGCGCGAGTTCCTCGATTCACTGCCGGATATTCTTGCCGGTCGCTCACTTAGAACCCTGGTCCAGCGCATTGTCGGAGCGCGCAGACTTGGCAAGCCGGTCATCTTGGCAATGGGTGCCCACGTCATCAAGTGCGGGCTCGGTCCGATCATTGTAGATCTTATCCGAGGGGGTGTAATAACCGCTGTCGCCACAAATGGAGCCGGTGCCATTCACGATTCCGAGGTAGCACTGTTCGGCGCGACGTCGGAAGACGTTTCTGATGCTCTTCCCTCGGGGACATTCGGCACCGCCAAAGAGACGGCGGAGTTTGTCAACGGTTGTGCTTCCAGAGCTTGCCGCGAAAGTATGGGGTTCGGTGAAGCTCTGGGTAAGGTCCTGTGTGAGGTTCGGGCTCCACACGCCGGCTTGAGCGTCTTGGCTGCTGCGTACGAATCAAACATTCCAGTTACAGTGCACGTATCGATCGGCTGCGACATAGTACATATGCATCCATCAGCGGACGGAGCTGCAATAGGCGAGTGTACCCACCGAGACTTCCGAATTTTGACGCAGGCGATGTCGGACCTGGGGCAGGGCGGTGTGCTGCTCAACATTGGGTCGGCAGTCGTGCTTCCCGAAGTTATCCTCAAAGCACTGGCAGTGCTTGTGAATTTGGGTTATGATCTGTCTGATATGCTGGGTGCAAACCTCGATTTCATTCAACAGTACAGATCAAACAAGCAGGTGGTCGAGAGGGTTCGAGAAATCGGAGGCTCTGGAATATCCATTATCGGGCACCACGAGTTGTTGATTCCCTTGATTGCTGCCGGCGTCAAGTCGACTATGTCTTTGGCCTCAGGATAATGAGACTGCGAATACTCCTCTTTCCTGTGGTGGCCGCCGCATTTTCGATGCTTGTCGGGTGTTCCGGCTTTGACCGGGAGGTTAGTGCGCGGCTTCACAAAGTAGACTTTCTCCTGAGCCGATCCCGGGTTGCGGAAGCCCGCCGCGAGGTTCAATCTCTTATCAGCCGTTGTCCGGACCGATACGACATCCGGGCTTCTATTGTGTCTGTGTATTTCAGGCACCGGCAGTGGTCTGATGCCGCTGCACAGATCGAAGAGATACTGTCGCTCGGTTTGGCTGGTAAGTTGGATAGAGCCTTACACCGTGACGAGCTTGCCTCCTGGTATATGTCGCTCGGTTTTGCCTTGCAGAACGCACGTGAAATTGAAAGAGCTGAGCAAGCTTATAAAAAGGCTTTGGCGCTATTGCCTGAAAATGCACATGTGATGAATACGCTAGCTTACTTCTACGCGGAGGAAGGACTGAAGCTTCGCGACGCTCTGAATCTTGCCAGGCGGGCGGCGGCCCGTGCGCCCGACAACGGTGCTATCATAGATACACTAGGTTGGGTGGAGTACAAGCTCGGGCGTTACAGGTCCGCGGCACGAACTTTGGCAAGAGCAGTTAAGCTGATGCCGGACGATGCTACTCTGCGATATCATCTGGGAGCTGCATATTTGCAGTTAGGCAGGGTTCAAGAGGCACGCATCGAACTTAGTAAGGCGCTTCTACTAGAGCCCGGGCATCGCGAGGCAGATTTCCTTCTGCGCTCGATACAGAAGCGTTCAACCGTCCGCCCTAAATAGCTAAGTCGACACCTTTTGTTTCATCCGCCTTTATACACTTCTACTTCTTCAGCATAGGCGAATATTGGCGATTCTGGGAAATATTGGGGCACTAAGTCGTTGACATACCTAGGATTGCATGCTATACTCCGCCACAGGGCAGGACGCCGTGTGTGCGGCTGTGAGAAATGTGTTGGGGGTAGGAACTTATGCCTATCGGAAGGGTAAAGTGGTTCAGCGATTCCAAGGGTTACGGCTTTATTCGGCCTGCGGATTCGGAGGACCAGTCCGAAGACATTTTTGTTCACTATTCTGAAATTCTCAAGGACGGATTCAGAACCTTGGCTCCCGGACAGCTCGTGCAGTTCGAGCTTGCTGAGACACCCAAGGGGCTGCAGGCAAAGAAGGTATCACCGTTGGAGTAGTCACCCGATTCATTGGTTCCCCTTACAGGTTTTGCCGCGCTCGTGAGACCGCCAGGGAAGCGTCCGGTGTGTGGAGGTGTCCATTTATGCCTCGTTTCTCCAGAGGCGAGTCGGAAGAAGCTATGTGCTTACTTCCGGTGGATGAGGATGTGAGCTGCGCAGGGTCTGGTATCTATTGCAGAAACTGCGTCAGGTTGCCGAAAATACTTGATAAGTGGTTTTGTCGGTCTGATGGCAGCGTCCTTGAACATTGACAAGTCGAACAGTGCAGTTGCTTAGGAAGCGGCACGGAGTTGGATCTGACGCGCTGTCTGCCGCGCGTTCGGCGTGCCGACGCCCTTGCAGGTATGCACGGCGGTTACAACTACAGAATCCTGAGACTGTGAAGGTACGAACGCTCTCAAAGAGTGTGGGGCTCAGAAAATACACTATTGACAACGGGCTGTTTTGGGAGTATAGTGACAACGGGGGAACTGGAAGGTGCAATCCCAAAGTTTTACCCGCCGCAACGCGGCAGCAGATTTTCATTAAATTGAGAGGGGATGGTAAAAATGACCCAGAGGGGGAAAGGATTCACGCTCATTGAGCTGTTGGTCGTGATTGCGATCATCGCAATCCTGGCCGCAATTCTGTTCCCAGTCTTCAGCTCCGCTCGTACCGCCGCGCGCCAGTCAGTATGCCAGAATAACGTCAAGATGATTCTGCAGGCGTGCAACATGTACGAAAACGAGTGGGGAATGATTTTGCCTGCTTGCGTAGACCGCAATCGCAGCGGCAGTTGTTGGGATACGATGAACGATTTTTGGCAGGCTTTGATTGACCCCTACATAAAGCAGCTGAAGAAAGCGGATAACAGCGGGAACTCAAACTTAGGCGGTGTTTATGTGTGTCCGGAAGTGCCGCCGTCCGAATACATTCCGACTCACGAGAAGCTCTCTGATACCCTCAAGCGGTGTTATGGCTACAACTGGTACTATCTTGGTGGACATCCAACCGATCCCAACAACCGACGCTACTTCCACGCGTTGGCCGAAGTAGCTCGTCCTACCAAAACAATAAGACTTCTAGAAATCTGGCAGTACGGCAATTGGAACACCTACTCCAGAGGCTGTGGGACGATGCTGTGCTATCCGCCGTCGATCTACTCCAGCAACTACTGCAGCCCAACAACCTGTTGGCCTCCGGGTTGGCACAACGGCAAGAGTGCTGTGGGGTGGTTCGACGGTCATGTGACGTTCGTTGCCTGCGTGCCGCCGCAGCCGCCTGGTGCGCCTGCGCCTAACCATGACCCCTATACGGGCATCATGATGAAGAGTTACGCCGGCGTCAACGATCCTTACTTCAACATAAAGGGGCCGAAGCCATAGCTCGAGCTTGCCGAACGCAGTCAAAGACGGCCGCCGCGTACTGCGGCGGCCGTTTCTTCATGTGACCGATTTGCCTTCCCTAGTCTGTCGACCTACGCGCGAGGTCTAAGCGACCTCAGATATGCTTCCTCTGCGGCAGCTAAGTCTGCTTCGCTGAGCCGGCGCGGTCGGGCCGATTTAGTTTCCTTTTCGCTGAGCGGCTTACTGGACTGTGTGGTTTGAGCTTTTTGTTCACCCTTGACCTTCTTGGCCGACGCCTCGGGCGTCGACTGTTTTTTTGGTTCTTTCTCGGATGACTTCCCTGGTGCCAACACACGCAAATCTTCCTTGGACACCAGTATTCGGTAGCTCATCTTAAGCTGCCGTTGCTCTGGCGTTAGACGGCTACGGACGTCGTCTGACAGCCCTTCCAACCAGCGCTGCTGCTCGGATTCTTGGATTGCCAGGTGTCTCTTTCGTGCTTCCTCGGACAAGGATTCGAGGTCTACGTCCACACACACCGATCCGTCAGGATAAACCCTTTCCACACGGCCGGTTAGTCCTCCGAAGTAAGCATAATACAAGCCCGATTTCTGATCCTCCGCGGTAACGCTGCGGCTTACGACGGTAACTCTGTCTCCTGCTTTGATGGCCATTTGCGAAGCCTCCGCACGGGTTACTTCGATATTATGATAGCATAAGCATACCCCTGTGTGCATTTCATACGCTACCGGTGTCGACCGCCGCGGGATACTTCGCAATTCTTTTGCAATACCATCGCTGGTGCCACCAAAAACCGTGAGCGTGCTCTAGTTTTCACTTTTTCTAGCGTGCTATACTTTTTTGAAATGTCTACTCAACGGACCGTAGCTAAAGCAGCCGGGCTTATGATGGTGGCAATACTTGCCAGCCGTCTGCTTGGTCTCATCCGGGAGATGCTCATAGCTCGGCGGTTTGGTTTGACGCCACTCGTCAGCGCCTATACTGTCTCGTTCAACCTGCCAGACTTGCTTTACTTTTTCCTTTCCAGCGGTGCTCTTTCTGGCGCGTTCATACCGGTTTTTACTGAGCGCCTGCACACGGGTCGCCAAAAGGAAGCCTGGGAGATTTTCAGTATCATCGCCTGCTTTATGGGCTTGGTGCTGACGGGCGCGATCGTTCTCAGCGAGATCTTTACGGCTCCGCTTGTCGGTAGCCTTGCGGCTCCGGGGTATGCAACGCCCAAGCACAGGGATTTATTTGGGCTCATAGTGTATCTCACACGCATTATTCTGCCTTGCCAACTGTTCTTCTTTCTAGGCGGGCTGATGATGGGAACTTTGGAGTCCCGCCAGGACTTTCGAGCCCGTGCCGCGGGTCCCGTGATATACAACCTTGGGATCATTTTCGGGGTCGTCGTATTGTCCAGGTGGTTGGGAATAGCGGGGCTGGCTTGGGGTGCGATGTTGGGCGCATTTGCCGGCAACATTGGCTATACATTCTACTGCATGCGTAGGGCAGGATACGAGTTTTACCCCAGCCTGAATTTGCGCCACCCCGGTGTTAAGAAAGTGGGTGCACTTGCCCTGCCAGTAATACTAGGACTCAGCCTTCCACAGATCGATGTCATTGTCAACCGCTGGTTCGCGACGTTCGTTTCCGGTGTCGCTCCTGCTGCGCTGAATTATGCTAATCGTCTGATGCAGGTTCCATTGGGTGTGTTTGCTCAGGCGGCGGGTACTGCGATATTGCCTACATTGTCGGCGTACGCTGCAAAAAGCGCTCTCGACGATCTGAGAGCGGGGGTCAGCTTTGGCTTGCGCGTCATACTTGCCGTCAACATACCGGCTTCCGTGTTTATGGTGGTGATGGCGGACCCTATCGTCCGCACGGTTTACATGAGCGGTGAGTTTACAGCCGCCAAGGTTGGAGCAACTGCTGTAGCACTAACGTGGTACTCAGCAGGTATCTTTGCCTGGGCAGGCCAAGCGATTGTTGCACGCGGCTTTTTTGCTATGCAGGACACTTTGACACCGGTGGTACTGGGCTCGCTTGTAACCCTCGTTTTCATTCCACTCAATTACCTCTTGATGCACCTAATGGGTCACGGGGGGCTCGCATTGGCGACATCCATCGCGGCTACGCTTCACCTATTAGCTCTGATATACTTCCTGCGGCGCCGTCTCCGGGGTATTGAAGGCGGCAAGATACTAGCCTCGCTTGCAAAGATCCTTCTCGCGAGCAGCGTGATGACGGTTTTCCTTCACTTCACCAAGAGAGGATTCGCACAGTTTCTCGATGTTGAATCTCGGCGGGGAGCGGCTGTGGAAGTGTTGGGGGCGATGATAGCTGCGTCAGTAATATACACCGTCGCGCTCCGAGCTGTGGGTTCGGACGAACTCAACTTTGTGTGGCGTGTGATACGTGAACGGTTCTCTCGGTAGTGGCTTATCACCTCTCGACTCGACCTTCTGCCCAACCGACATGAGCAGCCGCGGTTTCCTCTCGTGTTCGCCCAACCTGTGTTCGCACTTCTTGCGTAATACGAAAGTGCAATACAAATTACGCCAACTTCTTATTGACTAGCTTTGTGTCCTGGGGTATACATTGACGTAGAAAAAGAGGGGTTCTGACCACACAGCAGTCGTTAGGAGAAGGAGGTGAAAGAGATGTCAAGGAGGCTGGGCTTAGTTGTTTTGGCCGCCGTTCTAGCCACTATGGTGGCGGGCTCTGCCTGTTTCGCGCAGCTCACCGTGCCCAACGCTTACGTTAAAGGGTCCGGCGCGATCAAGATCGGCGACTCCAAGAACATTGGTCAGTTCGAAATCAATGTCGTCAAGCAGGGCCCCGTGGTGAGCGGTGGGCTCAAGTTCACCGAGATTGCCCCGAACAGCACGAAGCCGGTTGCCGTGATTGTGTCGCGAGTCGTGAAGACGCTCTGTGTTCAAGGCAACTTTGCAACAGTGACTGCGGAGGGCCTGTGGAACAACACGCCTGTGGAGATAAAGGTGGAGTGTCTTGATGACAATCCCTCAGGTGACTGGTTCCACATCAGAGCGAAGCCGATAAGAAGTTTGCTGCCGGTGATTTATGACGCAGCAGGCGGAGTAATCAAAGGCGACATAGTAGTCTTCAGCCAGCCGGCCGTATACGGTTACGCGAAGGGGTGCGGTGCCATTCGCACGAGCAATGCTGGTATCGGCAGGTTCTGGTTCACCGCCGAGTTGACGGCCGCTGGTGTGCGCGGGTGGATCAACTATGTCGACCTGAATCCGCTGGCGACATCGATTACGGCTCGACCCACGGCAGTCATCTACGTGCCGCGCATCGACTGGGCAGCGATCGAAGGCAATTCCATAAAAATGAGGGGCAAAGGCACCCTCAATGGCCAACCGGCGCTGGTAGAGGTGAAGGCGGTTGATAACGGACCCTTCGCTGCCGGGGTAGCTCCGGATGAGTTCTACATAAGGGCAACCTCACCCACGGCGGACGCTGTGACTGCGGTGTACGAGGCGGGCGGCCCGCTGATCGGCGGCGACATAGTGGTTGTCTCGATCAAGACTACCGAATAATCGACTGAATATCTTTGTGGACGCAGCCGGCGCCGGCAGAGCTTGTGTGCTCAGGCGCCGGCTACTTTGTCCGTTGCAGGTGAGAGTGGGGATGTTCAGAGTCATTTTGGCATTTCTGCTAGCTGGTTCACTATCGTGTAGAGCAGATGCCGCTTTCTGGAGCGTTGAGTTGGCATACGACGGCGGATCTGGGGCAGGAGACTGTTCTCTTGCTCTGGACCACCAAGGCGTGCCTCACATTACTTACACCGCTGACGGCGTGCTCTACCATGCTGTGCGAACGCTTACTGGATGGACAGCAGAACCAATTCAAACTGTGGGCTATTGGGGAGGCCTCTCCTCGATAGCGTTTGATACAGCGAACCGCCCATGCGCGGCGTTCGTCGACAGTACCGATTCGGTTACGAATTACTTGTGCTTTGCGCGCAAGGGTGCTGCGTGGTCAACTGAGCGGGTCGCCGACATCGGCTGGTGGGCTGATCACGTCTCGCTTGCTGTAAGTCCCACGTCCCAGCCGTGTATTGCCTTCTGCCGGACAGTTGGTGCGGATGTTTTTGTGAGCTTAGCGCGGCGCTTGGGAGCGGACCAATGGTCGATAGAAAACATAGCGGTAGTCGGTTCGGTAACTGGGCCTTCAGTTGCCTTTACGGATTCCGGGACCGCGTATGTTGCGTTTGTCGATTCCGACTCCGGCCTGCTCAAAATCGCTCGAAATGATGGCTATGGGTGGACAATCGTCGCCGTCGACGGCGGCAGTGGGCAGTTCGCGGTTTCTTATCCTTCGCTCGGGATATCTCCGAGCGGGAACCCTGTTGTGGCATATTTTCTCTCCAGCGAGTCGGGCTCCGTGCTGAAACTGGCGGTCTACACTGGTTCTTCTTGGGAAAAACAAACGATCGCCCAGTTCACTGTGCCTGTCTACTTCGCGCATTGTGCCGCATTGGTAACTCCCTCCGGTTTGCCACTTGTTGTTTATCAGGACCCGTCCAGCAGTTGTCTGAAAGCGGCTTGGAAGATAGGACCGATATGGGCTACAGAGGAGATAGATTCTGCTCCGATGAGCGGGGGAAGACCTTGCATTCGATACGGCGGCACTGACTTGTATTTGTGCTACTTCGACGGCTTGGAATTCAACGTCAAACTGGCACGTGCAAGTGTACCGCTCACCGTCCAGCAGGCGAAGTCCTTTGCTGATGGCAGCCCCGTCGAGATATCTTGGCTCGTCGCCTCTGCGGGTTCACAAGATTTTGCCAATGCAGTCTACGTTCAATCTGTAGACAGAACCGGCGGGCTGAAGCTTCGTTTTACTTCTGCCCAACCGGCGGTTTCGCGAGGCGATATGTTGGACGTTAAGGGCGTTATTACTACGATCGACGGGGAACGCACAATTGTAGACCCCGTTGTGAGAGTTTACTAGGAACTTGCTGTGGTTTGCCTGCCACCGTTGGGTCTTGAGCCTTCTCCGAAGAAATATCGCTGCTGCGAAGGGTTTTAGGCACGTCTCGTCTAATGAGAACCTGGAGGGTTGGTGCCGATGAAGCGTTCAGAAGTCATCGAAGCTCGAAAGCGTGCAGCCAAGATGTTGGCTGATGCCGGGATAGTGATTACGCCCGAAGAGGCTGAGAACCTGGAGGTCGCCGACTTCGGGCTGGGCAGACTCGAAAAAGAGGGTCTGGAGATTGTGGTCTACGTAAACAACGACCGCTACTGTGCAAAGGAGCTAGTATTGTTTCCCTACCAGACTTGTCCTGAGCACAAGCATCCGCCGGTGGAAGGTAGACCAGGCAAGCAAGAGACCTTCCGCTGCAGAAAAGGTATAGTCTACTTGTATGTTCCTGGCGAGCCGGTTGCCTCGCCAAAGGCAAAACCGCCGAGCGAGTACTACACTGTCTTCCACGAAATCGTTTTGCGGCCCGGTGAGCAGTATACTTTGCCTCCGGAGACGCTGCACTGGTTCCAGGCGGGTCCGGAAGGCGCTATTGTGTCGGAGTTCTCGTCGCCCAGCGTCGATGAGGCGGACATATTTACTGATCCGAACGTGAAGCGCCTGCCAGTGATCGAAGACTGATATTCGGTTGGGGGCTTGCGTCGGCTTAATGCCAATTACGCTTCCAACATTTCGCCACCAACAACGGTAGCTTGCACTTGGGTTTCGCTGATCGCTTCCGGCTCGACGGCAAAGATGTCTTGAGAAATTACCGTGAAGTCGGCGTACTTGCCGACTTCAAGCGAGCCGGCAAAGCGCTCGCTATGCCCGGCGTAAGCGCTGCCCAAACTGTAAGCTCGCACTGTTTCTTCGGCGGTCAGGCATTCCGCGGCGCTGAACGGTTCCCTGTTTACTGCTCTGTGAATCAGCTCCACGGCGTCAAGCCTTTCGACAGGACAGTCGGATCCCATTGCAAGCGCCACGCCCGTGGCAAGCATAGTCTTGAACGGGTAGCACCACCTATACCTTTCCTCGCCTACTCGCTCTCGAGTCCAGAAGTCCGTAATTACGAACTGCGGCTGGACCACCGCGACTACTGCTAAGCGTGCCATTTCATTAATCAAATCCGGCGCAAGAACCGACGCGTGCTCTATTCGGTGCCTAAGGTAGTTGCCGTCGTTGCCGAATGCCGCTGCTTTTGCTATTCCCCGAAGGGCGGTCTCTACGGCAAGATCGCCGATGGCGTGTATTGCTGCTTGAAATCCTCGAGATTGGATTTCTCTCAAGATATCGGCCAGTTCGGTGTCGCTGCGGAAGAGCACACCCGTGTTGTCTGGGTCGTCGGCATACGGCTCCTTCAGGGCTGCTGTTCGTGCTCCCATCGAGCCGTCCATGAATATCTTCAACGGACCTATGCGGAACAAATCATCACCGGAGCGCGGTTTGAGGCTCTGCTCTTCCAAATAATCCGCCATACTGTAAGGACAGCATACCGTCAGCCTTATAGGAAGTTGTCCGCCTGCGCGCAGCGTCAACAGAGCTTCCAGTTCTTCCCTAGATGTCACCATGCAGTGGACGCCGGTCAATCCTGCTCGTCTGGCCTGATGCATTGCCCAAAGTGCCGCTTCGCTGATCTGTTCGGGGGTAGGGTCTGGTATCTGCCGCCAAATAAGGTCTGCCGAATCTTCAACAAGGATTCCTGTTTTCAGTTGTTCTTGGCCCAGATGTTCCTGCGCTAGGGCGAGCGCTGCGGAGTTGACAACAACTGCATGAAGGCAGACCCGCGAGATCATAATCGGCACTTCTTCGCTGACTTCGTCCAGGTCGTCCTTTGTGGGCCATCTGCCTTCCGCGAAAAGCTCTTGGTCGAACCTGTGGCCCAGGAGCCAGGCTTCGTGCGGGTGCTCCCGCCGAAACTTGCGCAGTCTGTCTTGGACCTCTGCGATAGACGTGCATCCCGTAAGGTCGACGGAACGGGTCGCTTCGATTCCGTAGTGAATCAGGTGATTGTGGGCGTCGATTAGACCGGGGATTACAGTGCGGCCGCCTAGGTCGATGCGTCTTGTTTCAGACTCGATTAGGGGTGCCGTCTCTGCTTCGGAGCCTACTGCGATAATCTTGCCGTCCTTGACGGCGAGGCTGGTGAATCTGGTGCCGGATTTGTCGAGTGTATACCCGTTGCAGTTTTCAAAAACGATATCAGCAGCCAATATTGTGCTTTCACCTCCTAGCCGGTGTGTCGAGGAGTATACTGGGTGAAACGCGACTTCCTCAGGGTTCGGTGCCGCTGTTGCAATAGTGTACACGATATCGGGAATTGGTTGGAATGCGGCTCCCACTTCATCGGTTTGCTCGTGCAGGGAAATCCTGGCGAGCGCTCTAAGTAGAACTACAGGATGACGCGCAATAACATGCTGCGCGCTCGGGGCGGCTTCTGCGCAGATGACCGCCCAAGCAAGTTGGGTTGCCAAGGAGTTGTACTGTGGGCAAATACGATCCTTCCCGCTACCAGATCGACCTCAACGAGTGGCCCAAAATTGTTACGTCGGAGCTGCCAGGCCCCAAGAGCCGTGAGTTGCACAGTAAGGCAAAAAAATACATACGAGGGTTGTCTGGCCAGGTTCGACTATTCCCCGTAGTTTTTGAGAAGGGCTATGGATGTACGTTGGAAGATGTGGACGGAAACCGCTACATAGACTTCTCCTCGGGCATCTATGTAACCACGCTCGGACACTGTCATCCTAAAGTGTCAGAGGCCGTTGCAAAGGCGGCAAATACATTGATGAACGCCCACGACTTCACCACACCCATCAAGGTGCGCCTGCTTGAGAAAATGATGGAAGTCTTGCCGGGTGATCTGAAGGGTGTGCAGCTGTACGACAGCGGAACAACCGCCGTAGAAGCCGGTCTTCGAACCTGCAGAGCGGCGACTGGCCGATATGAATTTATTTCGTGCTTCCGGGACTTTCACGGCAAGACGGGTCACGCTGTCAGCCTCGCGAACATGACCAAGCTCAGCGGCGCAGGGCGTGCGCAGGGCTTCTATATGGTACCCAGACCTGATACCTATAGACCGTGGTGGACGCGTGCCGACGGCTCCCTTGACACTGAAAAGTATCTCGAGTTCTACGATGACTTCATCAAGAACGCTACCACAAACCAGGTTGCCGCATTCGTGCTCGAACCCATCCAAGGATGGGCTGGGTCCATAATGCCTCCCGACGATTTCTTCCCCAAGCTCTCGCGCTTCTGCAAAGAACGCGGCATCTTGTTAATGGCTGACGAGGTCTTGACGGGGTGGGGCCGAACCGGCAAATGGCTTTGCATGGAGCACTGGGGGGTAGTTCCAGACGTGGTTACCCTAGGCAAAGGTTTTGGCAACGGCTTTCCTGTCACCGCGATGGTCGTCAGAGAGGAATATGCTGATGCAGTCGATCAAATAAGTGCGTCCACCAGCTACGGTGGCAATCCGATGGCTTGTGCTGCTGCACTGGCTTCCATCGAGGTTATCCAAGAGGAGGGGCTGCTGGAACACGCCCTGGAGCTTGAGGAACTTTTCCGCAAGAAAATGGCTGACTGGCCTTCCAAATATGCTATCGTTGGTGACTGTCGGGTTAAAGGTTGCCTTATGGGCGTGGAGTTGGTCAAGGACAAAGTCACCAAGGAGCCATTTGACGAGGCAGGCAAGTTGGTCTATCAAACGGCGTTCAGGAAAGGCCTCGCTTGGATACCGGCAGGACACATACTTCGAATGAGCCCGCCGATTATCATGCCCAATGAAGTGGCGGCCAAAGCAATGGACATAATCGAAGAATCGATTGCGGAAGTTCAAAAGCAGCTGGGATACTAGGGGTCGATGGATAAAAAGTGGAGGTAGTGCGCTTTGGCATAATCGGATGCGGTTTGATGGGCCGAGAGTTTGCAAGTGCAGCGGCTAGATGGTTGCACCTTGTCGACATCGATGTCCGGCCGGAGATTGTTGCTGTGTGCGATACCGATTCGGCTGCGCTGGACTGGTTCCGAGAACACGTTCCCACTGTCAAACTGTGTACGCTCGATTACAAAGAACTCTTGGCGCAGGAATCGGTCGATGCAGTCTACTGCGCGGTGCCACACAACGTTCACCAGCAGATATACGTCGACACCATCAATGCCGGCAAACACTTAATGGGCGAAAAGCCTTTCGGCATTGATAAAGCAGCCAACGACGCAATCATGGAAGCTATCTGCGCGAACCCTGGGGTATTTGTGCGCTGCTCTTCGGAGTTTCCTTTCGTGCCTGCTATGCAACGTCTCTGCGATATGATCGAGCGGCACGAATTCGGCGATATCATCGCGGTCAACACGGGGTTCCTGCACTCAAGTGACTTGGATCCCGATAAACCCATCAACTGGAAGCGAATGTCTGCGTACAATGGTGAATACGGCGTTATGGGGGACCTCGGTATGCATGCGTGCCACGTGCCGTTTCGTGCCGGCTGGACTCCCGTGAACGTAAGAGCTGTTCTATCGAACCTCGTTCCTACGAGGCCTGACAAACAGGGTAACCTTGTACCGTGCGATACATGGGACAACGCGACGCTCTTGTGTGAGGCCGTGGATTCCGAAAGCGGCAGAACATTTCCCTGGACCGTCCGGCTGTTCCGCATTGCGCCAGGTGAAAAGGACACCTGGTACTGTGAAGTTTACGGCATGCGCAAGTCTGCTCGCTATTCCTCTAAGAACACGAATTTGATCGAGATACTAGACTATTCCAAGGGTGGCGAACAGGCTTGGCAGCACATCGACATGGGTCACGAAACGGCGTTCAAGACAATCACTGGGTCGATTTTCGAGTTCGGCTTCAGTGACGCCGTGCTTCAAATGTGGGCTGCGTTTCTATACGAGTTGGTGCATGGGAAACCGCTGAAGAAGTTTGCGGGCTGCGTGACGCCGGAAGAGACGGCTCTCAGTCACCGGTTGTTTACGGCGGCGCTTCAGTCGCACCGCGAGGGCAAGACAGTCGCAATTGACTTGTAGCAATCCTGGCGTTAGGCACGAGGATTGAAAGGGAATTGAGGGATATGAGACAGCCAAAGGTCGGTTTGTTACCTTTTTACCTTGAGCTTTACGACCGTGCAATGCCGGAGGTCCGACTGCGCATCGATGAGTTTCGAAGCACTATTTCGACGGAACTCAGCCGACGCGGACTTGATGTCATCGATGTACCGGTGTGCCGGACAAAGCTTGAGTTTGCAAGGGCAGTAAAAACCATCGAGAACTCCGGCGCCGATGCCATCGTTACGCTGCACCTGGCTTATTCGCCGTCTCTGGAGTCTGAAGAGGCTCTTGCGCTCACCGACCTTCCGATCATCGTGCTGGACACTACTCCTAGCTTTGACTACGGGCCTGAGACCGACCCCGACCTGTTGATGTACAACCACGGAATACACGGCGTGCAGGATATGTGCAACCTGCTTATCCGCAACGGCAAGCGCTTTTGGATTGAGGTGGGTCATTGGCAGCACTCCGATGTATTGGACCGCGTGGCAGCTTCTGCAAGGTCGGCCCGCATGGCCTCGGCGATGCGTACAGTCAGGGTGGGAAGAATCGGTGAGCCATTTGCCGGTATGGGCGACTTCCTGGTTGATCCCACAGAACTGGGAGAAACTATCGGGGTGACGGTGGTCACGTCGGATTGTCGGGAACTCGCTCGCTTCCTGCCGGGGCCTGATTCGCCGGAAGTCGCAGCAGAACTCGAAAGGGACCATCGCTTGTTTGCGGGTGAAGCCTTGGGCTCGGAAGCACATCTTCGGAGTATCCGTGCCGGGCTCGCTGTGCGGCGGTGGCTGGAGGAACAGAATCTTTCAGCTTTTAGTATGAACTTCCTTGCCTTTGACAGAGCTAGCGGTATCGATGTAGTACCGTTCCTCGAGGCAAGCAAAGCCATGACCCGGGGAATTGGCTATGCCGGTGAGGGAGACGTCCTGACAGCTGCGCTGGGTACCGCAATTGCGTCCGTGTATCGGGACGTGACTTTCACAGAAATGTTCTGTCCGGATTGGCAGTCAAATCGCATATTCGTAAGTCATATGGGAGAGGTCAACCTCAATCTCCTTGCAGGCAAACCTATATTGCGCGAAATGCCTTTTCCATGGGCAGAAGTGGAGAATCCGGTTATCGCTGTCGGGCGACTCCGTGGCGGAAAAGCTGTTTTTGTGGATCTTGCACCCATTGCAGATAGGTCTTTTTCCCTTATCGTCAGCGACGTGCAAGTCGTCGATGTGCAGGGTCCGGACAGGATGGAGGACTCCGTGCACGGATGGTTTACGCCCCCTGTGCCGATTACCGATTTTCTTGCTGCTTACAGCAAGGCCGGCGGCACGCATCATGCCGTCCTAGTGTACGGCGATGTTGCGCATGAGATTATCAGGTTCGGCGAGATGATGGGTTGGAACGTGGTCCGGATATAAGGGTCGGCTTTTGGTGCGTCGCTGGTTGGTCCGACATTTTTTCTTAGAGGTAGTTGCTTAATGACGGGAAGGGATATCCGCTTAAATAAGTTGTTTTCCGGTGGCGAGAATGCCGTTGTCGTGGCAGTCGATCACGGTGAGTTTGACGGACCCATCCCCGGGATGGTCGACCTACGGGAGACTGTCAGACAGATAGATCCGTGCGTCGACGCAATCCTGATTTCTCCCGGTATGTTGGCACACTGCGGTCATGCCTTTGCCTATAAAGGTGCGCCGCTTGCGATAGTCCGCGTCAACTGGAGCAGTGTCTATGCATTTCACTGGAACTACAACGATGCGGAGACGGTGCAGGCGGTCGACGTGGCTGATGCAATTGCTTCCGGCGCGGATCTGGTTCTCGTATCGCTGACGCTGAAGACCGGCAGTGAGGCGCGCGACGCAGCAAATGTGGAGCTTTTCTGCCGGCTTGCGAGCCAAGCCAAGCATCTTGGGGTGCCGGTAGTTGGCGAGTTTTTCCCCGCACATTCCCAGAGCCTCACCAAAGAACAAATGCACGACCAAGTACTCCGCGGTTGCCGCATCCTCGCCGAACTCGGCGCTGACTTGATCAAGACCTTTTACACTTACAAGTTTGACGAAGTAACTGCGGGTTGCCCTGTGCCGGTGCTCGGTCTCGGTGCTGAGAAGACACCCAAGCAGATCCAAGCCCTTGAGCTTGCGCAGAGGATTGTCGACGGCGGAGGCAGGGGAGTGGTGTTTGGCAGGAATGCTATTCAGGTGCCGGATCCAGCTGCATTCCAGCGTGCGCTTTGCGACGTAGTCAAGAAAGGGAAGGCACCGGCCGAAGCCGCTCGCGACCACGGACTCACGGACTAGTTCGTTCGCCTAAGGCTAGCTCTTGTAAACCGGGAACCTCTCGGCCAGTTCCCTCACGCGCTGGGCTATACGCTTGCGTGCATCGACATCTTCCTGCGAATCCCCCAGGTGATGCAGGCATTCGACAATCAGCTCGGCGATTATTTCCATTTCGGGCTCTTTCATCCCGCGGGTGGTGACGCATGGCGTTCCCAGGCGGATACCGCTGGTGACCGTTGCCTTTTGGCGGTCGAACGGAATCAGGTTTTTGTTCAGCACTATGCCTACTTCGTCGAGCGCTTCCTGAGCCGCCTTGCCGGTGATTCCGAGCGGGCTCAGGTCGGCAAGGATCATATGTGTATCGGTACCACCGCTTACTAGCCTGACTCCCATTCGGGCCAGTCCGTCGGCAAGAGCACGGGCATTTCTGACCACTTGCCGCTGATATTCTTTGAACGCTGGTTGCATTGCCTCTTTCAGGCAAACAGCCTTCGCCGCAATCACATGTTCCAGAGGTCCTCCTTGCAGGCCCGGGAACACGGCCCTGTCAATCGCCTGGGCATATTTCTGCTTGCACAAAATCATACCTGCGCGCGGTCCGCGGAGCGTCTTATGAGTGGTGAACGTGACTACATCACAGTGCGGTACAGGCGAGGGGTGCTCCCCGGCTGCCACCAACCCTGCGATGTGTGCCATATCGGCGACAAGGATCGCTCCAACGCGATCGGCAATCCACCGGAATCTTTCGAAGTCTATTATGCGCGGGTATGCAGTGGCACCAGTCATTATGAGCTTGGGCTGGCATTCGACGGCTATTTTCTCAATTGCCGAATAATCGAACTGTTCGGTCTCGGGATCAACTCCGTAGAAGCAAGGCGAATATAGAATTCCCGAGAAGTTTACGTTCCTGCCGTGGGTGAGGTGCCCGCCTTGGGCAAGATCAAGCGCCATGAACCGATCGCCGGGTGACAGAAACGCGAAGTACACCGCTTGGTTCGCTTGTGATCCCGAGTGCGGCTGCACGTTGGCATGCTCCGCCCCGAAGAGCTCTTTAGCGCGTTGTATAGCAAGTTCTTCGACTTGGTCGACGTTTTCGCAGCCTCCGTAGTAGCGCTTGTGCGGATACCCCTCGGCGTATTTGTTAGTGAGCACAGAGCCTTGCGCTTCCAGAACTGCGCGGCTGGCGTAGTTCTCAGACGCTACCAGGAGGATCCTTCTGTTCTGACGCTCAATCTCTCTCGCAATAATATCCGCAACGTCGGGATCGACTTCTCTAAGCGGGGCGTTAATCCGCTCCAATGCACTCTCGCCGTTGGTCTCCAAGTTTTCTCCTCCAAGCAGTCACGTGCGCATTCGCCGTTCGAGGGCAGCTATCTTTTCGACTCGCTTTTCGTGTCGGGAATGAGACTCGAAACTCGTTGCCAGGAACACCATCGCTATATCGTACGCAAGCCCTTCACCAACGACTCGGCTTCCCAGGCACAGGATGTTAGCGTTATTGTGCGCTCTGGCCATCCGGGCAGAGTAGGTGTCGGAGCACGCAGCCGCGCGGATTCCTGGTATCTTGTTTGCTGCAATCGACATACCTATACCCGTGCCGCAGACAAGAACGCCGAAATCATACTCACCCGACGCGACAGCCTCGGCGACTCGACAAGCAATGTCGGGATAATCGACCGGTTCGCGTGAGAACGTTCCGAAATCTTGCAGTATGCAACCGGTGGGCTTCAGAGATTCTCTCAGAGATTCCTTAAGCGGATATCCGGCGTGGTCCGACGCCAGAGCCACCCGCAGGCCTGTCAAGTCTCCTGTCTCCGACATGAACTAGCTCCCTGGTTATTATAGCCGTGCCCAAACGGCGGTGTAAAGCTATTGACAGGTGAATCGTGCGGAATTAACATGATAGGTGTAGAACACGGGGACGTGGCGGAATGGCAGACGCGCTTGGTTGAGGGCCAAGTGAGCATTAGCTCGTGTGAGTTCAACTCTCACCGTCCCCACCAACATCGTATTTTGAGCGTAGTTTCAGCCGCATAACGACCGACTGGCCGCAGACAAAGGATGCACACCTGCCAGTCAGGCAACATGGTTTGAGGGTTTCCGGACGAGGAATGGGGAACCCAGAGTGACAAACCATATTGCCAAGGCTCATCGGGTTTTTCTCACTCAACGCCACACAGTCGAGTCCGCTACACAAGTCTTCCTCGCTTGCTGCCGCGCTTCGAACCTCACACCGAACACACTCGCATACTACAACGCACGGCTGAAAAAGTTTCCTGGAGTTTGTGGGCGACATCGAGCTTGGCGCCGTGACAGCCGCGGACGCCCGGGACTTCCTCACCGCGCAAGCGAGAACGCAACAGTGCGACGACCGCTGCTAACTCCTGAGGCGAGGTCGTGACTCTCTCCTTCGCGGTAGTAGTGTTCTCTGTGGTCGCGCAGAGTTTGACGACGCGGCTTTTGTTGGGTAGACTGGGGTCATCTTCTGGTACACCATCGCATGACGTAAACCAGTATGACCAATCTGATATGAGACCAGGGACGAACGAGGAATACACCGCCATACGGGAGAGCATCGCTGAGAGGGCGGCATTCAGTTCGGCATATGTCACGATGAATGCCCTTGCCGCTGTGATCGCCAGCTATGGGTTACTACAGGATAGCTCAGCCGTCGTAATCGGCGCTATGATAGTGGCGCTGCTCTTGGACCCTCTAATGGGGATCGCGCTGGCCCTCGTCGACGCGAACAACAGCTTGCTGAGGAAGGCTCTGCTGACGGAAATAGGTGGGGTTGCCATCGTCTTCGCTATCTCCATTATCATAGGCAGAATTCATCAGGATATCCCCATAGGAAGGGCGATCATCTCCCGCACCGCACCCAACATCATGGATCTTGTGATAGCGCTCGCAGGAGGGGCTGCCGGAGCTTATACGGCGATATCTCCGCGCGTAAGCACCAGCCTTGTCGGCGTGGCGATAGCAACTGCCCTGGTGCCTCCGCTCTGTACAAGCGGACTTCTGTTCGCCCGTGGGGAGACCCACCTTGCTCTGGGCGCATTCCTTCTCTTCTTCGCCAACCTGGTTGCTATCCAGATATCGTCGTCGTTTGTGTTTTGGCTGCACGGATACCACGAGATCACGGGAGTAATGAGGCTCAACCGCAGGGTGCTCCTGCTCCACCACGGGCCAAGTGTGGCGCTGCTTATTGCACTTGTTGTGATCCTGGGTCTGAACTTCAAGCAGTCGATGGCAGCACGGCGTTTTGAGATAGACGTGCGGAATGTGCTCACTCGTGAGATAGCGTCGCATCCCGGGAGCTTCCTGGCAGACCTAAGGATTGATCAGAAGGAGGGTAAGACGCTGGTAACCGCGGTCGTGCGTACGCCGTTCTCGTTTGGACCGGGAGAGGTTGCGTCTATGCAGAGGAAGCTCCCGGCCAATGCGCTGCCCGTCGAGCTGCACATCCGTTCGGTCATCACCAAGGAGGCGTCTCCTACTGGGTGGCTTCACGAGCTACCGTCGGCTCTGCCACAGGTCGAAGCGGGACCGCCGGGCGACTAACGAACCTTCATAGCACGAACGGAGGTCGCGGGCACAATGCAGCAATTGGTAAACACTTGCACGGCGTGCTCATAAAGATACTCGATTGTTTAGTGAGGAAGATCCCTGATATGATCTCAGCGCTCGTGCCGCTTCGTTTCGTTGCTTCGGTTGCATGCAGCCGAAGCAAAAGCTGAGTCGTCGAATGTATACCAGTGGAGAACAGTATATAACGCAGGGCTCAGCAGGTAGTGGCCCGCACAGCTGCAGGGGTTTTGGGAGTATGTGCCTGTCGCTCCGAATACGCCACCACTTTTTCGGCGATGACGTAATCGGGGCGACAGGATTTGAACCTGCGACCCCCTGAACCCCATTCAGGTGCGCTACCAAGCTGCGCCACGCCCCGAGCTGTTAACCAGCTCAATTGTACTATACTAGCAAGAACTACTGTTGTCAATAACATCTTCCACGGACTGTGAGCCGAGTCAAAAACAGATAATACCTGTTGGGATGTGGTTTTCCCGACATAGGTTTTGGTTTGCAACGCGGAGGTTGACGAAACACTAGTGTGGCAATGAGACGGTTCTGGATCTATTCAGGCAGCGAAGGACACTCCTGGCGGAGCGGGTGGGATTCGAACCCACGAGCGGGTTGCCCCGCTACAGCATTTCCAGTGCTGCTCCTTCGGCCAGCTCGGACACCGCTCCGCAGTAATTA
>JARYME010000080.1 GCA_029907315.1 Armatimonadota bacterium
CAATATGGGGCTCATGTTTACGAAAGATCTTCCGGGTACTGTTGCTGAGCTCGCGCGGCTCGTGAAACTCGGGGGGCGGTTCATCTTTTCTGTACTCCATCCCTGCTTTTGTATGCCTGATGCATGCTGGGTTTCCGGTGAGGATTCCCGTCCGCTCTACAGAATTGTCGACAACTATTTCACCGAAGGCTGGCACGTGTCTGAAATGCCGCCCGGCGTCCGCGGCGACAAAGTCAGAGTGAGACATCGCACGCTTGCAACCTATGTGAACGCACTGAGTGCTCGCGGGTTCAACGTACGTCGTATTACAGAGCCCAAGCCATCACACGAGATTGTTGCTATCAGACCTCACCTTGAAGTGTTTACGAGGATACCCCCTGTCTTGGTGATTGAAGCCATATTTCCCTACATATAGGTGTTCCGACCATGCCTCTCGTAATGGGTATCGACGTCGGTACTCAGGGCGCGCGAGTAATCGTATGTGATGAGCTAGGTCACGTCGTTACGACAGCATCAACAACGTTCTCCGACGCGGTTCGTGTACACAACTTGCCAGACGGGTGGTTTGAGCAAGAGCCACAAGAGTGGTGGTATGCTGTCAGGTCATGCCTGCGAGAGGTTACCGCTGGTCTGCCAAAGCTAGGCTGGACACCAGATGACGTCATAGCCGTGGCGGTGGACTCGACTTCAGGAACTATTCTCCCTGTAGACAAGCAGGGTAGGGCTCTTCGGCCCGCGATTATGTACAACGACTCAAGAGCAGAGGCAGAAGCTCTGGAATGCAACTCTGCTGGCGGAGAGCTTGTCCGCAAGTTGGGTTGCCGATTCGGTTCCTCGTTTGGTCTCCCAAAAATCCTCTGGCTAAAGCGGCACGAGCCGCAGGTTTGGGAGAGAAGTCGTTGGGTCATCCATGCTGCGGACTACATAGTGGGTAAGTTGACAGGACAGTTTGGGGTTTCCGACTATTCGAACGCCTTGAAAACGGGGTATGACCTCGCAGAATTAGGATGGCCGCGCTTCATTAGTGATGCTCTCGATATCGATATCGAAAAGCTGCCTAGAGTCGTTCGACCTGGGGAAGCGGTAGGCTATATCACAGCTGAGTGTTCTGTCGAAACGGGTCTCAGTCGGAGGACGTTGGTGACAGCAGGTGTTTCAGATGGCACGGCGGGCTTTCTCGCGTCTGGCGCCTCAGAAGTCGGGGATTGGAATTCGACGTTGGGCACTACACTTGTTCTCCGCGGCATATCCGAAGAACTGCTTCGTGACCCGCAGGGTCGAGTCTATTGTCATCGCCATCCTGACGGATGGTGGCTGCCGGGAGGCGCAAGCAACGTCGGCGGAGAATGCCTCAGCAAGTTGTTTGCAGATGCAGACTTACCCTCGATGGACGATGCTGTGTCCAAGCTGATCCCATCTAGGTTATCCTGTTATCCCCTTATGCGTCGGGGCGAACGATTTCCATTTGTGCAAGCAGACGCAGGTGGTTTCTTTCCTAATGTTGCTGGAGATGGTGCCGAGCTGTATGCCGCTTGCTTGGAGGGAGTTGCCTACGTCGAGCGCTGGTGCTACGAAGTAATGCAAGAGCTGGGTGCGCCCGTCGGCGACACGATCTATTCAACCGGTGGCGGTACTCGCAGCGTTGTTTGGACTGCGATAAGAGCATCGGTGCTCAACAAGCGAATATGCAAACCCGCGGTTACAGAATCGGCAATGGGCAGCGCTATAACTGCTGCGTCACAAACGCTGTACAGGTGTGTTTCCGAAGCCGTTCGGGCAATGGTAAAATACGACAGCACCATAGACCCGGACGATAGCCTTGTTGCTCATTATGAGGAAGGATATCGAGAGTTCAGAAAGCAGTGTGGATTGAGAGGCTTAGGCACTTGCTGCAGCGAATACACAAATCGCAGGAGAAGCGATAGAGGTTGACGTGAAGCGGATTGGTGTAGCCTTGATATTGGTGTTGTTTTTCGCGGCAGCACTCTTTGTGGACTGGCAATCGTGTTTCGACCGACGAAGTAACAACCTTTCTGCCAGTTTGCAAAGGTTGGCGCGCGCTCACGTCGACGCCGAAAACCGTCTTACCATCGCGCGTTTCATTCTGCCAGGTAGATGAATACGCGGCGAATGCTTGTGGCGCTCGTTGTGTTCTGCGTTGCAGCGGCGGCTGCTTGGACGCGTGGGCGCAGCCAGGTCGGTCCACGACGCCTGGTTGTCGAGGTACTTGAATCGGCGAACTCCACTTTTTCCCCTGTAGATCGTAAGCTGTTTCAACTATTCCTTGCAAACTATAGATTTCAGCTTCTCGGCGAAGCCGTAATAAACGGCAGGGTTGCCTGGGTTGTTGTAGCCAAACCGAAATTTCGTAAGCAACCCTGCCGACAGTTCTGGATTGACAGCAAGCAACGTGTTGTACTGGCGTTCAAAGACTGGGGCTGCGGGAGTGTGCTTAAACGGGTGGAGGTGTTACCTTATTCCAGACAGCAGATTTCAGGTAAGGGTTCGCCTTTACGAGGATCTACCAGCCTTGGTGGTGACAGAGTGTTGTGTGGATTCGACTACTCAGCCACTCCGTTCTACCGACTTGCTTGTCTACCCAAAGGTTTTCGATACATAGGAAGGAGAGTCATTGGCAGCGGCTGGCATCAGGATATATATAGTGACGGCGCCTATGCTGTAAGCGTATTTACTAGGTTTTTGCGTAGCGGTCGCTGGGAAAATAGGAATAGCGGACTGGTATACCTGGCAGGCGTCGGGTTCATTTTTACCGGTAGGCAGGGCACTGTGGAGTATGTGGTTGTGGGCGATCTGCCGCTGCCGGAACTGCGGGTGATTCAAGAGTCGATCGGTAAGAATTTCTAAGTACTGTTCTGTTTGCTGATCGGCAATATCAGCTCAACGGTTTTTTCAAAAACCAAATGTGAAAGCGGGAGATTGGCGTTGAACATCCAGGACGAAGCCTTGGCTGCGATGGTGAGTAATGCGCTTTGTCAAGACAAGCGCATCGGAGGGCAAGCGATCGCCGTCCGCGTTACGGGGGGAGAGGTATTTCTGAAAGGAGTGGTCGATTCTGAGGACATCCGCGAGCTTGCAGTGCTTGTCGCTAAGGGCATACCCGGTGTCAGATACGTGAGCGCTTCGGAGCTGAGGGTGAAAGGGGAAACCGAATGAATTATGGCAGATTTTCGGACGATGGACGAGAGTACATCATAATGCGTCCGGATACCCCTAGGCCGTGGGTCAATTATTTGACAAACGGGCGGTACTGTGCAATCTGCTCGCAGACTGGCGGCGGGTACTCTTTTTTCGAGACATCGGGCTATAACCGCATTACTCGCGAGTATCCTCAGACTGTAGTACTTCAGGACCGACCAGGGAGATATGTGTACCTGCGTGATGTCGAAACAGGTCAGCTTTGGAGTGCAAATTGGCAGCCGTTCTGCGGCGACAGGGCTGGATTTACTGCTGTGCACGGCCTGGGTTACACGGTCGTGGGGTACACGCATAACGGCATAGAGAGCTCGATTACGTACTACGTTCCACCAAGGGACGATGTGGAAGTCTGGATGGTCAGACTGAAGAACATATCCGACAGACATCGACGTATCCAAGCGTTTCCATTTGTCAAATGGGATCTTGCCAACTACGCATACAATGCTACCGAATCGAGTTTCGCGGCGCTGTTTCACGAAACGATGTTCGAAGACGACATCATATTCGCCACGACCCGCTTTTGGAACATAGCTATCAGCGCCGTTGGGAACCCAAACACCCGCTGGGACAAATGGGCGTTTATGACCTCCAGCGCGCCAATCGAGGCATTCGACACCCTTGATGAAGAATTCATCGGAGTATACCGAAGTCTCGTTGATCCTAAGGCCTTATGCGACGGCAGACTTACAAACAGCTCCGGGTGCGGCAGGGACATACTTGCCGCTTTGCAGCACGAATTCGAATTGGCTCCCCAGCAAGAGGAGAAATTTGTAGTACTCGTAGGCGTGGTGCACCACAAGGAAGAAGCTCTTGCGCTTAAACGTCGTTACGACACGTGGGACGAAGCGGAACGCGGGCTGGCTGAGGTGCGCAAGTACTGGGATGCATATCTGGAGCGCACCATCTGCGAAACACCCCACCGTGAATTTGATATCGCATTCAACGTCTGGAACAAATATCAAGCCTGGGTCACCTCTAGATGGAGCCGAATGGACTCTTACTATATCGGCGGAGGATCCATCATAGGATTCCGAGACAGTTGGCAAGACATGTTGGCGATTCTTCCCAATGATCCGGACTGGGCAAAGGAGCGTGTGGTCTACTTACTTCAACATCAGTTTCCGGACGGTAGTACGCTTCACAACTGGGATCCTCTAACAAACATCGGCGTAAAAACAGGTCATTCCGATGATCCTCTTTGGCTGGTGCTCGGAGTTATCGAATACATCAAGGAAACTGGGGACCTTGTTTTTTTGGATGAGTCGGTGCCTTACTACGATGGCGGATCTGAGACGGTCCGTCAACACGTTGTGCGAGCGCTCGATTACACCCTTGCGCATATGAGCGATCGAGGCATCCCGTTGATTATGGCTGCTGATTGGAACGATGGACTGGATTATGTAGGCAGGCAGGGACGCGGTGAATCAGCAATGGTGGCTGGGCACCTCGCTTGGATGTTGAGAGAGGTTGCAACGCTGATGTGGTTTGTGGGTAGCGATTCCCTCGCACAGAAATACATAGATGAACGCGAGAAACTGATCCGGAGCATCAATGACAATTTATGGGACGGCGAGTGGTATATTCGAGGTACTCGCGACGACGGACAAGCGTTTGGTTCTTCGAGAAACATTGAAGGTAGAATCTACCTTAATGCACAGTCTTGGATGGTTATCTCCGGTGCAGCTCCGCGCGCACGAGCTTTGCGATGTATGGATTCCGTCAAGAAACACCTCGATACTCCCTATGGTCCAGCACTGTTTCTTCCTGCATATCGCGAACCGGATCCGAAGATGGGCATAATTACGCGGTTCGCACCAGGCACCAAGGAGAATGGCACGATCTTTTGTCATCCGACGTGCTGGGCAATAATGGCTGAGTGTATCCTGGGACGCGGTGATCGCGCCTTTGAATATTGGAGCAAGGTGTCCTTTATGAGTCGCGGTAAAGATGCTGAGACTTATAAATCGGAGCCCTATGTGTTTAGTGAATACATTCACGGACCAGATTCTAAGTATTTCGGACAGGGTGAGTTCAGTTGGATGACCGGCACAGCCGCTTGGATGTGGAAAGTGTGTCTGGAGTGGATACTGGGTGTGCGTGCTGAGATTCGCGGGCTGTTGGTGGATCCATGTGTGCCGTCAGAGTGGGAGCGATTTCGAGTGCGCAGACGGTTCAGACGCGCCGTTTACGACATAGAAGTTGTTAACCCAGAGCACGTGTGTCAGGGTGTGAAGGAGATCATTGTGGATGGGAAACCTCACGATTCACATATACTGCCGGTGTTTGCACCTGGTGAGACACACGAAGTAAGGGTGATTATGGGTCAGCCGAGCGGCGCGGAGCGGTTTGAGGAGATGGTTGTACGGGAGACGACATGAGGCTTCACCCCACAAGAGGTGGTTCGTCTAAAAAACGAAAGAAGTGGCCATCAGTAGTGAGTCGCCACTGTCGACGTGCTATTCTACGCGTGTTGGTTTCTCGTTGTTGTGGGTCATCCTCTCAGGCAGCATAAACACTTTATCGCCTGTGCGGTTGGAAAAGTAGAGCCTGCATTCTGAGCGTTCAAAAGGATTGCCGTCGCACCAAATCGTGTAGAAATCCTCGTGGGCATTAACTGGGCGCCTACAGTTGTTGTGATTCAGCCGACTGTTGTGCGTGATCTGCCGTTCCCTTTCCCATGTTTTGCCTTCGTCGGTGGATTTCCAGATGAGGACTTCGCCTCCGCACCCCCACGGCTGAGGTCCCGGATCCGTAGGTGCTATGACTCGCCAAGTGCCGTCTGCATCAACCCACAGCGACCCAGTGTCGTAGTTGTGGTCTGATGTTGTAACCGCATGAATGTCCCAGCTTGAACCAGTCCAGTGAGCGACTGTCCAGATTCGTAGCCCGTTCTTTGGTCCAGATTCGTAACCTTTACTCAGGATATAAAGTATTATCGGCCGACCTTCAGAGTCGAAGTTTAAGTCTTTCACGTAAACCAGTAGGCCCTCGCTTTTGTAATCGTGTACGAGCGCGTCATTGTTAGGGGAGTTAAGCGGTATACTCAGAAGTTTGCCGGCGGCGTTACTCCATGTCTTGCCGTAATCCAAAGATTCCATGTAATAGAGGTTGGTTCTTCCGTTAAGTCCAACGCCGGGAGGATGCCAGTCGAAGGCAGTTCCACGCTTACTATGCCACATCCAACTGACCTGATAGTGACCGCCAAATCCCACAATCTTTCGGTCCTCAGACCAAGTTCTACCGTCACTACTGGTGCTCACGTACAACTCCCGACCGGCCGAATACTTCGTGAAAAGAAGCATGAATCCCATTCCGGAGCAGTAGAACGGTTGTGGGTAGCTGAATTCTTTTTGTAGCACTTGCTCAAATGAGTCGATCGAGTAGGGGGTTCTGCTTCGAAAAATGAACCCGTCTTCTCGACCGTGCGATGGCGCAAAAACCCATATATAACCTTTCTCGTCTACTGCCAGCGTTGGGTTGTGGTGAGCATCGCCAGGATCGCGATCAGTATTCTTTTGCATGACCACCGTTGGTCTAGGAACCGTGCCTGTCTTGTGATCATAGTAACTTGCCATAATCAGCAAGTCGGGCGAGTTCGATCCCGGCGAACCTCCATAAACGAAAAAAGTCTTGTGCGCCCTGGGCGAGTATACAGCCATGGGGAGATGTTTTGCGCAGAAAACCGCCATTCCACCGCTGTACTTCCAACCATATCTGTCTCCAGATGGCTGGTTTGCATACCAAATGCCGCGATAACCGTCTTCTTTGCGCTGCTCGGCGGTGCCCACGGCGCACAGAGTCAGCGTCGCGAATAGAATCATAAGATGAGCATTCCTCGTTATCTCGTACACTAGCATTTTTCCTAGTATTCTACGTCCTAGGGCAGAGGGTCTATCCGGCAACCTTCTTCACTAGTTCGGCTATACGTTGTCCCATACGCCGACATTGGCTCTCCACGCGTTGGTCTGGCGCGTTGATGGATACTCGTCCGTAGTGGTCGCCCTGCGGGTCGCCTTGAATAATCATGCCGTGGATAAGCATCGCGTTAAGGATGTCCAATATGGTGGTTTCATTCCCGCCGCCTATATTTGCCGCACTTGAGAAGGCTGCTCCCACTTTCCCGTCAAGCCTTCCGTGATAACGCACGCTCTCGTCAAAGAGTTTTTTCAGCTCCCATGCCATCGATCCGTAGTACGTTGGGCTGCCTGCAACAATACCGTCGTAGTTGAGCAAATCTTCAGGTGTGGTCTGCTCAACTCGTTTCACGTCCACATCCACACCACCGGCTTTGATCCCTTCGGCTATTAGGTTTGCCATTTTCTCCGTGTTGCCCGTTCTGGAGTAATACACAACCAACACCTTAGGCATACTCGATCACCTCCTATAAAACAGTTTCACCCTCGCATTAATACCTCAGAAGAACTCTTTTCAAACTCCTTCTATTGAGTTATGGAGGTCTCAGGACTATCATGGCTTGGCAAAAATGCGGATAATCGATCTTACCCACACAATTGCGGATGGAATGCCCGTATTCTCGGGTGACCCCGAAGTTCGCATAGAGACTTTGCCTCCTGCAGGGAATGAAGGCTACGTCGTATCCAAAATCTTACTCGGTACTCACACCGGCACCCACGTTGATGCGCCATGCCACCTTCTTTGCGGTAGTCTGGGCGTCGATCAGTTGGCTCTTGACAGTCTAGTTGGGTGGGCGCAGGTCCTTGACTTGCCGAAAAGTAAGGAATCCGAGATAGATGTTTCGGATCTTGTCGCCTTCGGACAGCGAATCAGCGAGGGCTCACGACTGCTTCTGCGCACAGGGCGGGGAAAATACTTCGGTCGGCCGCAGTTCTTCTCGGGTTTTCCGGGAATAACTGCAGGGGCCGCTGAATGGCTGGTCTCTCGAGGAATCAAGCTTCTGGGACTCGAACAGCCTTCCACGCACCCAACTCTGCATCGCCGGACTCATGAGATACTTCTCTCCAACGGTGTTGTGATCTTGGAATCGGTAGCGAATCTGTGCAAGTTGACTGAGAATCGAGTGTATCTGATAGTGCTGCCGCTGAAATTAGCGGGTGCCGACGGTGCTCCTGCGAGGGTAGTTGCCATAGAAGGTTGGTCCGAGTCAAACTTTCATACCCATAGGCATTAAGGAGGAACAGTACTATGTATTCAGATCGTGATGCACTTTATGCATTGCTTGGTGACCTGCCACCGCGCGACAGACCCGTAGACGCAGAGTTCGTTGACGAACAAGACCGCGGTAGTTACATCCTGGAAATTCTCACACTCGATCTGAACGGCATTGAGCCGGTTCCGGCGTACTTCGTTAAGCCCAAGAATGCTTCCGGCCCTCGCCCAACCATTCTCTACAACCACGCGCACGGCGGAGAGTATAAACTCGGAAAGGAAGAATTGGTCTCAGGTCGTCCGGCACTTCAAAATCCGCCCTATGCGGAGGTCCTGACCTCTATGGGTTACAACGCGTTGTGTATCGATACTTGGTGTTTCGGACACCGATGGGGTCGAACTGAGAGCGCGATATTCAAAGAAATGCTTTGGCGAGGCCAGGTACTCTGGGGGATGATGGTCTACGACAGTATCAAGGCTGTGGATTACCTTTGCACACGTGAAGACGTCGACAAGTCTCGCATTGGCACGTTAGGACTCAGTATGGGTTCCACGATGGCATGGTGGACGGCAGCTCTAGATGAACGCATTTCGTGCTGTGTGGACATATGCTGCCTGACCGACTTTCACGCTCTTATAGACGTCCGAGGGCTTGACTCGCACGGCCTATACTATTACGTACCTGGTCTGCTCAAGGAATGGACCACAGCCAAAATCAACGCGCTCATTGCACCGCGGCCCCACCTAGCTTTGGCGGGAATCTATGACATCTTGACACCAGTACATGGCCTCGATCGGATCGATGCTGAGCTGCGACGAGTGTACGAATCGCTGGGTGCTTCAGATGCATGGAAGCTCGTGCGCTATCCATGTGGACATGTCGAAACGCACGCAATGCGGAAAGAAGTGGTCCGTTGGTTAAAGAAGTGGATGGGGTAGGGAGATGCTAGGCGATTCTTACGGGTGTGAAGTCCACGTGATCGGCCGATACTAGACGATACTCGATGCCATTGACGTTGCCCTCAAGGTAGTAGCCGGTATGGACGTGTCCATAGACTACCAGGTCGACTTGGTACTGCTGAAGCAAGTCGGCGAACGCGTTTGGTTCTAGATCTGCGTTGAAAGGTGGATAATGCAGAGCTACTATTTTTGTTGAGGTCTCAGGGGGAATCTGTTTCAACCCGCGTTCCAGATACATCAGTTCGCGTCTGAGCACTTTTTCGTCCCCTGCGTCAGGATCATCGTCCAGCTCCACACGCCATCCTCGCGTTCCTGTTATTCCGGTTCCGTCTATCAAAACGGCGTTGCCGTGCACAAGCTCGATCCCGGGAGGCATCTGCATTCGTATCTTGTTGGTTGCCTCTCTCTTCCACCAGTAGTCGTGGTTTCCGCGAATGAGCAACTTGCGTCCTGGTCTTGCAGCGATGAAGTCGATGTCAGGCTTAGCTTGGTCGAACTTCAGCGCCCAAGAATGGTCGCCTGCAACAATAACAACATCGTCGGGCTTAACGAGGCTGTCCCAATTCGCTGCTATTCTCTCGGCGTGGTCTCTCCAGTGCTCGCCGAATATGTGCATTGGTTTCTCAACTGCGTGGGAAAGATGCAAATCGGATATTGCGTAGATTGCCACGTGTCGATTCTACCTGGACGGTGGAAACTCGTCAATCCAGGTCGAGAATAGCCACGCCGTTCCGAAACCAGTCCCTGTCGGAAAGCCGCTCGTGCCTTGCGCGGTGACACGTTAGCATGATCACCTGCTGATCTTTCGAGAGTTCATCGACTATGTACCGCGCAGCGGCTTCGAACCGTTCGTCGTCGAAGGACATCAAGGCATCGTCGAGAATGATCGGCAGAGCTTCGCTGCCTGCAGAAAGCTCGCGGCAGCAGGCTAGGCGAACCGCCAGGTACACTTGGTCTTTGGCGCCAGTTGAGAGGCAGGCGTCGATACTCGTTTTTTCTATTAGGCGGCCGTCTGAGACCCTGCGAATAGTGAACGCCAGTGAGTCATCAAACCGCAGGTCTTCGTAATCGGGGTTCAGGTGCGGAAGTATCAGCGACGCCCTCCGATTGAGCGCATCAGCCCAGCGGAGTCTTGCTTCTGCGACAACTTCGCCCAGAACCGTCGTTGCCAACTCCAGCGCACGCGCAAACCTGGTTGCGCGGCGGAGTTCAGAGTTCAATTGCTGCAATTCAGCGCGAGCCGCTGGGTACTTGCGTTTATAGTTTTCGACCGCAAAGCCTATCTTATGCTCTAGGTCCCCAATGGATTTGCGAACTTCATCTAGCTCCCTTAGGGTGTTCTGTCTGTCTGCGTCAACCTCCAGCGATGACCGGCAGCTGTCTGGGCTGGGCGCACCTCCAATCTGTTGTTTCAGCTTTTCTGCCTCTTCTCTTAGTCGGGATAGCTCAGCGTCGGAGATGATTCGGGATTCCAGATTCGGAAGATCCGATTTCTTGATCTGCCAGTAGCGCTCATATTGTTCACAACCCTGCTTGAACAGCAGCAGCGCTTGATCGAGCGAATCCACCACGTCTATATCTGCTTCTCTTAGGATAGACTCGATGATATCTTGTTCCTGCTTTTCGCGGCTGTACAGGTCACCAACCATGCGCTCAAGAGAGGCAAGGTCGCGCTGGGTGTTTGCCAGTTTGGCTTGATCTTCAAGGTAGATTTCCAACTCTCGCGCAGTCTTTTCCAGAAGGGCGATCAACTCTGTCTCTGTTGCATTGCCTATACCGAAAAGCGATAGTTCGGCGGTTAGGGTAGTGCTGATCTGTTGGAGATCACGTTCTGCTTGTCTAATCCGCGCCTCAGCGGCAACTTGCATCCCGTATCTGTGCAAGTACAACCACAACCCAACTGCAGATATGGCCAGTGTGGCAATTATCACTTCGGCGCCGACACGCGATTGAACGGCACCAGTGAGCAGAGCTGTAAAAGCTGCGGCAGACAACACAAGCCCGACAAGAAGCAGTAGCTTTCCCAGCACATACAGTCGATCTGACCTTGCAGCCTGCAATGCCGCGCGCGACTCCTCAAGTGCGGTCGCCGCACTGGAAACCTTCTCACGCGCGCGGTAAAGGCGCAGCAGATCTTCTCGGCTTGCTCCTGAAAACTGCTTGCGTGCATTCACGCGGTTTCGTAGTTCATCTGCCTCAGCGCCAATTCTACGCGCGTCGGCTTTACGTTCAGCAATCTGGTTTTGTATTTCGCGCATACGAGTGATCGCGTTAAGTATCTGTTCTCGCCGCTCGGCAGGGAAACTCGCATATTTCTCGAGTTGTTTCATCTCCTCGGTCAGCTTCGCTCGTTGTGCTAGATCTTGCTCAACGGTTGCGATCTCTTTTGTTATCTCTGCTAGTCTGCTGGTTGCGTACTCTGTTTCGAGCTCAGCCAACCTCATTTTCAGTTCGTCTTGTTTTGCGCGCAGCCGTTCCAGTGCTTCAACATCTTCGGATACAGCTTCCAACGCCGAGTCCAGTTCGCTAAGTTCCCGTGATTTCTCGTTTATGGTTTCATTGATGCGGCTTATGGCAGTCTTGGGTTTTATGTCTCTGGAGTCGAGCCGATAGACCGCACTATCAAGTATTTCCAACGCTTTCTCGGCGCCTGCAGAATGCTGCGAACCTTCAATGACTGCCGTAAGCCGCTCGCGGATTGTGGCTGAAGGGTTAAAGTAGCTGACTTCCTTGCCTGAGATGACTGCTATACGTTCGTAGTCCTCTCGCGGAAGGCGAAGAAAGTGGTAAGCGAGATCCGCGTCGTAATGGGCTGATACGTCCCGATTAGTGCGCAGGTCGTACACCGCAAACCTGCCGTTTGAAAAGTCGCGCACCACTCGATAACATATTCCCCCTGCCTCAAATTCCAGCTCTACCGAATACGACTCTCCGAACCACGGTCTGAACGCATCAATGGGCTTCAACATACCTTTGGGCGGACGCTTAGTAGGGAATCCGCAGAGAGCTGTGACAATGGCAGCCGCCAATGTAGATTTCCCGCGTTCGTTTTCGTCTACGATCAGGGAAAGTTTGCCCCTAGGGAATTCGTAGCGGCGATTGGTAATGCATCCGAACCCCGAGATATTGATTGCGTCAATCCACATCTCGTGCTTCCACAGGGCGCCCGTCTAGAGCGCACAGTCCGTAATAAATCGCGTCTTCCACCACTGCAAGTTCTTCCCTTGTAGCTGCTGTTTTCTTCAGTTCGAGCATCCTTCGTAAAAACGCTGACCTGACTGATGCTGCCGCTGACTCTGCCAGCGCAACTTCGGCATCATAGTCCGGCACCAGTCGAGCAGTGCTTACGCGAACGTGAAAGTACTTACCTGAAAACTCGGATTCAATAGCAGTGGTGTCGGTTTCACGGCTGGAGGCACCGCACAGATCAATAATCACTATGTCTTGTGGTCGCGCACCGCAGGCTTCGAGGCTTTTTGCTGTTCGTTCCAATATGGAATCGCGCGATCCGGCTCCTGTGATGTTTACCTCCACCGAAACTATACGTCTCTGACATACCTCAACAGTGTCCAGTGTAACCTGCCCTGTCGAGTCGATGTTGCCGACTATTGCTACCTTCTCGCCCGTCTCATCAAGACCTCGGCCCTGAATACATCCTGAGTATGCTCCTAAAGTTCTACCTGTTTGGTCCTTGATGCAGGCGTACGAGTGGTAATGGCCTACAGCTGTGTACGTAAAGCCTTGGCGAGCCAGCTCAACGTCTGAGAACGGTATAACGTTTTCTTTATCGCTAGGTCTAAACCCCTCCCTGGAGCCGTGAAACAACAGTATGCTGATATCAGCTTCGGCGCGAGGAATGCTATCCGTCAGCAGTCGTTGCGTGATCCCACGATGCGCGTGCGCGATGCCAGTTACTGAGCAGTTGAGTTCAGGCAGCCCAATGCTCTCGAACGTCTGTGAGGTGAAAATGCGGACGTTTCCGGGCCAGTTGACGCCTGAGGTCGGCAAGTAGGGGCTTCCGGCGCGGAGACTGTCGTGGTTGCCTGGGGCTATTAAAACTGGCCGCGGCGCAAGGCCCGCAAATTGGTCTGCGATGAAAGACACACTTTCGGCCGTTATGGATTCGAAGTCGAACAAATCGCCAGGTATGAGAACAAGGTCCGCTTTGACGGAGATCACCAACTGGCACGCGGCTGCCAGTGACCGTCGGATGTCCTCGCGCAGCACAGCTTTTTTCTCACTGCTAAGTGCGAGCGTGCCTCCGCCGGAAGAATCCACGTGACAATCGGCAAATTGTACGAAGCGCATAATCGCAAGCGATACGGTTTACTTGCCGCAAAAGGCTGCGAGCCTTGTCGCAGCCTTTCTATTCTCAAAAGGTCTTCCTGCCGCGCCTGCGGAGTTAGCTGTCGGGCTAAGGTCGGAAGAAAACCTCTCGATTATTCGATTCGCCCCTATCAGTTGGGTCCTCCGCTCTCTGTTCGAGATTAGGCGCCAACTTGTCCCACTATTCGGTTGTGTATTCAATTGTGGGCGTGTTTACCAGTCAGAGACGGGGAGGTGAAGCACACGCCGTCTAATTCTAAGCCGAACCTGTGATTCATGTCAACCGCTTTTTATCTCCTGCGCTTTTGCAGAGCTGTTATGTCCTCCGCGACTACTAAGGGAAAACGCCCCATGTGGAAAAGGGTCATATATAAGTCAAACGGAACCGACTCGTTACGATATCCTGCGCCGGCTGCTGGACCGCGTGATCAGCCTGAATGATGCCGCGTGCTACATGCCAGTGCGCAGGATAAGACGCAACACCGCCATTGCTTTGAAACGGCGTTACAGGCCGCACCGCCATCAAAGACTGTGCCTGCCACAAGACGGCCCACTCCCGAGAGCGAGCCTTGAAGCAGAGATCGGAAGTCAAAATTCGTCAGCCCAATCCTCTCTCGCAACGCGAGAGCGACAGACTCTGGGAGTCGATATTGACGAACCCCTTTCGGAAAAGGCTCGACGTTGGCAGGCGGCGGGATATTTCATCGCTCTGCGTTGGTTGTATGTTCGCGACTTGCTGAATATCTCGGTAACAAGGACGTAACCCAATCGTAACAGGCAGGTTGCTACACTTATTCGAAAGAATCGTTTCTGGGGAGGAAACTACAATGTGCAAG
>JARYME010000081.1 GCA_029907315.1 Armatimonadota bacterium
CCGTCGTAGTATGCTATGCGAGGCAACCCGTTGTATAGGGCAAGCGAGCAGTACCGACCTACATCACCGTCAGAATCAACAGTGCTGAATTTCCAGCTGGAACCATCCCACGCAGCATAAAGCAAATCCTTATTGGTATTGTCGTAGTATGCGATGCGCGGGGAACCCGTAGTAGGATCCAAAGCCAAAGAACAGTACTGCCCAACATCACCGGCAGCCGCGACTGTTGTTATGTTCCACGCACTGCCGTCATATGCCGCGTATTTCAAGTCCTTGTTCGTGGAGTCGTAATAGGCGATTCGCGGCAGGCCGGTGTTCGGATCCAGAGCCAGCGAAGCGAATCGGCCGACGTCGCCAGCACTGTCAACGACGGTCTTGGTCCAGTTGCTTCCGTCGTAGCTGGCGTACTTAAGATCTCCTTTGGCTACATCGTAGTAGGCGATGCGCGGAAGCCCGTTGTAGAGTGCCAGCGACGTGTATTGACCGACATCATCCGTTGGGCTGCTCGCGCCGTCCACCGTGGTAATCTGCCAAGTGCCCGACCGCCACACTGCATACATCAAATTACCGTTGGTAACATCGTAATAACTGATGTGCGGGTTACCCTGCGAATCGACCTTTATTGATGTGTAGCGGCCGACGTTGTCATCCACACTACCGGGGCTATTGCCATCCACATCCTCGACGTGCCAGCCTTGACCGTTGTAGTAGGCGTATCTAAGTATGCCGTGGGTATCGTTGATGTATTTGTAATAGGCAATTCTGGGGTTTCCGCTTGCGTCGAGTGCAATTGACGAGTACTCGCCGACGCGTTCGATGTCCGTCCTATCCTCATCAACCGTTTCAGACGAATAGCCGTTGGTGCAATTAACCGTCAGGTAGTAGCTAAGCGTATTGCCAGCAGCATCACTAGCCGTAATGGTTATCAAGTTCCTACCGGGCTTCAAATAGATGCCCCGCACATACCAAGTCGACGTTCCCACGCACGGACCGCTTCCTCCTCGATCGTTAGTCCAAGTGACGCGCGAGATGCCGACGTCGTCGTGGGCTGTCCCGGCAATATCGATCTTCATGTTCGCAGTCGTATACGTGCCTGAATACTGAGGAGGCTGCGGTAAGCCGGCGGGAGTAGTTATTGCCAGCGAGTCGGGAGGCGTGCCGTCGTAGTTGACCTGATTCTCCGTGCAGGAATCTTCGGAAGACCACCAATCCGACTGATCGGGATTATCTTGGCTGCAATCGACAAACAACCTGACAAATCCTGAATAGGTGCACCCGCTTACCCCGACATAATAAACCTGACCTTCGGAAAGGGGTGCTCCCGTACCAGTCACTACGATGGTTTTGGTTCCACCAGCTGCACCGGTAGTGGTGGGTGGATCGACCTTTACGTCTCCAAGACCGAAACCGTGAACAGGTTTACTAAACTCGACCATGAAGTTGATCGTCTTACTGTTGGTATTTGGAGGCGAAAGGGCCTGTATGTTGATACGAGGTGCATCCGTATAATTAACCGTAACCTCATTGGATGCCGTGCTTTCCCACCCCACATCGTCCATTGCTGCCTTTTCGGCGATCTGGATGGTAAAAGGACCGTCGGTACGAGGATATATCACCACCGTGTACTGCTTCCCTGAGCCTGAAACTTCACACCCAGGACCGGGACAGGACGCTCCGGACGGAAAATGTGCAGCCACCGCATAGCACTCAGGATCAGTAGCGGAGACACCGTTTATAAGGACATCACTGGCGTCGAATCCGGTGACTTCTTCACTTTCGTCGATGAACTCGACGTTGAAAGTGAGCATGCCCGTGGTCGGATCACAGGGTTTAGCCTCGGTCGGGTTGCCGTCGACTGGTGTAATCCTTACATCTGGGGGCGTTGCGTCGACTCGCAGCTCAGGGCTTATCGCATCTTTCGCGTCTCCTTGATCGTTGGAACAGGAGGAGCCGGCGATCTCGATCCAAATGTAGCCATCCCCGTGTAGGCCCGCACCTTCAAGAATAACGGTCGGGTTGGGTGTGTCGCCGTTCAGGACCACTATCCGATCCGCAGCAGCTTGTTGGTTTGCGGGTTGACGCACATTCGGGGGCCTCGTATGGACTGTGATGTCGCCCTCCGTGATGTTTATGGTGGTAGCGTTATCGACCGTTACATTGAACACCACATCCGGCGTCGGGTTTGGGCCGTCTGTCATCACAACTGACGGTACCGGCGGGTCGATAGTGATTGTCGGCACTTGTGCTTGGGCCAGCTGTGTGCCTGCTGCAAAAAAAGCTATCACTGCCGGAAGTATGAAATAGGCTTTTCTCATAACCCAACTTCTCCTACGGCGTCAACCCTGGGAAATCTCAAAGTCTGCAAAAAATATCAAGAAATACCCCTCTGCAGGCAATTCCAGCACTGCAGCTGCAGTTTGGGTTTCGAGACATTATGCTATGACCTGCGCCTGGGTGTCAATAGCCGCACCCAAGCGGCGCACTTGAGCTCTATTCGATTAGAGTATCGCGACGCGACTATTGTTCCGGCTCAAGCTTGCGCGATTGTCGAGCACGCCGGCTACTTTTGCGACTGAAGCTTAGCAACGTTCTGAGCGAATCTCGATTGGTAGGTTTCCTGCAACCGGTGCTGAAGGTCGGGGTTACTCGTGACGACAATAAACCGAGTGACGTCGACCTCGCCCAGATCAACGGTCAGTGCTCCTTGATCAACTTGCCACTTGACACCACTGATGCCGCCGCAGGAAACCTCAAACACGGATGTCGGGGCAAGCCACCGCGGCACCGGTATTTTCAGCTTGGCATTGCTCACGGGCTTGATAACGGTGCCGGCTCTGTCGCACGCGTAGTCGTCGTTCACAACGAGAACAATCAGAGTATCAGCCCCCGACACAAGGCTTTTGACCCACAGCCTTTTGTCCGCTGCAACGTCAAGGTCCACTGGACAAGCCCGTGTGATGAGAGAGCTTGCGGTTCGCAGCTCAGCACCTAGCAAACCTATCTCACGCCACAGTAATCGAGCCTCAGGAGTATTTGCCCCCAACCCGTTCGATCCCACGCCCTTGGCGCTCAGCGGCACAAACCACCAGTACGAAAAAGCTTTCGCCCCGGCTGCGAGGGCATAATAAACTTCTATTCGCTTCTCAACTGGGGTAGCGAACCGAAATCTCCAGTCGCTCCGCACGATCTGGGTACAATTGAGTATTATGTGCAGCGGTTTCGGAGCGCAAGCACTGTGCGCACAAGCGGCAACGGCGTAGACTTCAGTCGCCTTGGTGTATGCCGAAAGCCTATAGGGTTTGCGATAGTAGACATCGGCAAGATGACTCTGGAAATAAGGATCTGCCGCGAATATATCTGGTAATTGACCGTAGGTATACCAGTTGTCGGGTTTGAAAGTCATATCGACGTTGAGCATATTCGGGGTTATGGGGTCGGTGTTCCGGAGTTCGTATGCACGCTGGACGAGCCCCTGCCCAAGGCAGCCAATTCTGGAACCCGGCGGCACGTTCTCGACTTTGTAGTCAGCGGTATCGGGCTCGTCAGCCAAGTAGTAGGCGGCAGGTTTTAGCTCCTTTGCCGGATCCATAACCACTCTGCGGATTCCGAGCCTTTCCATGTGTTTCCGGCCTTCTGGACTGTTCATATAAGTTCGAACGGCATCAGAAGCAATGGTTATCATGTGGCCATTGATGTTGTGTTCACCGAGCTCGTCGATGAACCCCCGCGCTAGAACCAGGTCTTCCGATTTGCCCGGCCTAGCTCCCCACATGCCATAAAACAGCTCGTCATCCCAACACCGAAGTCCGGCAGTGGCCTTAGAACCGTCCCCGAAAACTGCTGTGAACGTGTGGAACGAACCGCGTTGAAGCGGCTTTGAGACTCTGCAAACCACTGGAACCAAACTGAGTCCGGGGTCAGCGGCAATCGTGCACTCGGATGTCACATCGCGGCCGTCAAGTAGAACTTGCTGAACCCCGTTCGCACCGCTGGTTTTTTCGAAGTAGCAATACACCTCGTTTAAGCCGGACCCAAACCCAACGCTTTTTACAAGCGACTTCCGCGGCGACGTGTCCACGGAGACGTTCAGATCGCCGCTGTCGAGTTTCAGAGTTAGGTCGAGTTTGGAAACCGCGGGCCGCTGGCGAAGTCTGATGACAATACCTGCCGTCGAATCCGGATCCACACTCAGCGGATCCACTTTGTACCAAACAGGCTCGCCCGCCGCTGAGAGGACGCCACGCTCCGACTGCGACAAATCGGAAAAGTATATGCTCGCGGCGAAAGCCGCCTTCTTGAACTTGCGCTGACTGGAGAAGGCTATGGCGCGCTTCAGACTTACCCCTTGGAGCAGAACGTCTTCAACCGACACCTTGTGGGCTGTGTTATTCCGAATGTAGACGTGAATGTATCCGCCCAGCGGCCTACTGCTCTCACGCTCAGCAGCAGCCGCCCATTCTTCCGGTGCCAGGTCTGACCAATATTGCACAAACTGAGGAAAAGGCTTGTCAGCTGCAAAAAACGCATCCAGCACCTCCGCGCCGAATGCAGACGGCATTCCCGGCAAAACTACGCAAGAAAACAAAACAAATGCTCCAACTACAGATCTGAACACCCGACAGACCTCCACAGTACTACTTGCGCGATTATTCTCAGCGGTATGTCTCCAGCGTATCAAGCATAGCAAATAAGTTCTCCTCTGGAGTCTCGCTGACTATCAGATTCGAGCAACCTACGACAATGCTTCCGAGTTCACGTGCTGCATTAATACAAGACAACGTCTCTTCGATCACCTCTTCGCGCGTTCCGAGGTGAAGCGTATGAGAGCTTATGTTGCCGACGAGCGTCAGGTGCGGGAACCTTTCGCGGAGCTTACGAAGGTCCATCCCCGCGCGCCGGTCGATTTCGTAGTAGCCATCCACCACGGGGAAGACATCGTCCGCGATAGGCCACAGGTTGCCGTCGCTTGCAAAAAAGTAGTACATTTCAAATTGGTGGCAAAACTCGACGATCTGCTTCAATCTTGGAAGCACCAGCTTGCGGAAGACGTCAGGCGAATACATGGGACCTTGGTTGTTTGCCAAATCCATTCCGCCGAGAACCACCCGCACCCCAAGAGGCGCAGCAGCTTGAATTGTCTTTCTTGCCCGTTCGACTTGTACATCGAGCAGACGCTCAACGAGGTCCGGCCGCAGAACGACCGCTTCCATCCAAGCCCGTGACCCATAAGGTATACCAATGCTAACACCCCACAACGGCACCGCTCGAAATCCCCTATAGGCAGTCAGGGCACGTGATATTTCCGGAAACGACTCCGGCGTCGGACCATACTCCTGCACCGCGAGCTCCATGCACTCCACTTCTTTGTCCAATAAGTCCAGGTCGTCGTTGTAGTGGGGGCTGTGATCTACCATTTGGTAGAGTTCAGTACGCGGGTCGTAGCGCATAACACGCCATTTCCCATCCGGATCTCCATAGAAAAATGTAAACTCATCGATCCTCTTGGCCGGCTTCTCAGGTTCGCGCCAATATGCGACGCGAACCATGTCCAGATCGAGAATTGTTCCCAGATCAACCGCGTCCCTCAGACTGCGCTCGAGAAACTCGGCGTGTGCTTCGGGACCATTCCACAGTGCAACAGCCTCGCGCCACTGCTGGACACCGCCACCTACGTAGGCCTCCCTGCCAAGAATGATTGAAGCAATTCTAGAGGAAAAGGAGGCGTGATATGTCGGCACGCGGTCGTAAGGTCTGTGTTGGCAAGCTGCAACAATGCGCTCAGCGGGGTTCATAGCCAATGTAGACTTTCGATACGGGCAACCGCTTATCCTACTCCGAGTTCAACTTCCAAAGGCGCAAGTTAATTTCAACGGCTTGCTAGCGGGCTTGTCCCGCCAGTCACTGTTGGCACGTGCCAAGGCCGGTCAGCGCATGATCTGTTTGTCGCCGTACGTGCCGTTGCCGTCGTAGTCCAGTCCCTCTATGGGCACACAGAATATACCGCCCGCCGGAGGCGAAAACCGGACGTGACCGTCGAGGAACGCATAGTTTGAGCCGTTGCCGTGCCTGTTGGGATGACGCTGTGGATTTACCGCGTCATCAGCGCCCCAGCCGAAACCTCGTGCAAGACCGTCCGGAGACACATGGTGTGAAAAAGTGCAGAAAAACGCCGGTGTACGGGTGGGAGTAACAATTTCGCTCAACATGCGGCCTCGCCCCGGCATATAGTACTTCGGCGGCCCATAGACTTGAATGCGCCCATAGGCGCCGGGAGCAGTGTAGAAATAGTTGGGCAGCGGGTCTACCAGGGTTTCGTTGTAACCGTAAGCCATGCGGCGAATACTCGGCGGATAGTGAGCGGTGTCGTAGTAGGGCTGCGGGCAGATAACGATGTCGTTGTTTTTGACATATTTGTCGTACAGGTGGACCTCGAAATCACCCTGCTTCCACCAGCTCAGGAACTGCATGCTAGGCATCTTGCCGCCGTAGTCATCGATATACGCAAACAGCGCCGCGCACAGCTCCTTCATATGAGCCTGGCATTTGGCAGTGTTGGCCTTTTCCTTTGTTCTCAACAGCACCGGATAGAATACCGCAGCCAAGATTGCAATAATCGCGATCACCACCAGAAGCTCGATCAAGGTAAATCCACGAATGCGACATGTTCTCATTTTGTTCTGCCCCTTTATCTCAAGACTAACGCGTCGCCCAGCGTGCCGTTGCCGTCATAGTCCAAGCCGTCCGTAGCGTTGTATACACCGCCGCCCGACGGTTTCAACCAACGCACGTGACCATCGAGGAATGCGTAGTTGGAGCCTCCTCTGTGAGCATTGGTCATTCTGTACGAGTTGAGCGCGTCAGCGGGCTCCCATCCCCAGCCGTTCGGTCCATAATCTCCCGGGGCCGGATGAAAGCTCATCGCGCAGAAAAACGCAGGCGTTCTAGATACTCTGGGAATGCTTGAGAGCAAGCGGCCGTCTCTATCGGCAATGAAGTAGACGTCAAATCTGGACGTTTTAATCGGGGTGGTGCTTAGGCGGCCGCATAGGCATTCGTTGTAAGCGTATCCCTGGTGCCTAACCTCACGATACCAGGTGTCGTAGTACTTCTGGGGGCAGAGCAAGATGTTGAAGTTCTTTACATAGGGCTCGTACAATCGAACCATGTGAACCCATGGATACCGAGCGAGGGTGCCGCCGAAGTCGTGATAGGTAAGGAACTGTATCCACGGCAGCCTGCCGTTCCAAGCATCCGTGTACATCATCAATGCTTGGACCAACTCTTTTTGGTGACTTTGACACTTGCTGAGCGCGGCGTTCTGCCTTGCTGTGATGAAGACCGGAAACAGTATCGCAGCCAAAATAGCGATGATGGCTATCACAACGAGCAGTTCAATGAGCGTAAACGCGCGGTCCGTGCGGCACCGAATCATAACCTTACCACCCTCCACTTCAGCCTGCTGACTCGGCGACTTGTACACCCATCCCCCGGTCGCAGATGGTAGTATAATACCACTAGCGTTATATCACTCATTAGGCGGCGTGTCAAGACTCACTGGAAACGACGGTGAGGGCTGTGCGCGCCGAGGCGTAAGGAGGCGCTAGAAATGGAAAATCTGGAAAAGGAATGGCTGAGAACGAAACCGGACATTGTAATCTATGTCCCGGACCCTGTGAAGGCAGCGGGCGAGACAAACCAGCACTTGAACGTAGTGCTGACACCTAAAGGAGCATATTTGGCAACGTGGACTTCCGGCACGTATGAAGGCGCTCCGGATCAAAGGGTTATGTACAGCCGGTCTGAAGACAAAGGACTGACGTGGTCACCACCCGAGGTGCTCGACGGCGCAGGACCGGAGGATACGCCGGGAACAGGGATGGCCAGCTGGCAGTTCCTTATTGTAGCAGGCCAACGCATTTGGTGCTTCTACAACAAGAACGTCGGCATCGACGACGCCCGAGCCTCAGATACGGGGGTTTTGCGAGGGCGTTACTCAGATGACGACGGAAAGACCTGGAGCTCCGACGCTTTCGATTACCCAATCGAGCCAAATGCCATCAGCAACCCAGACCCCAGCGTTCCGCCAACGTGGATAGTGTACCAGAACCCTGTGGTGCTTCCTTCCGGGCACGTGCTGGCCGGTTTCACGCGATGGGCGTCGAATGCTGTTGATCCCGGCTTTGGCATGTTGGACCGGGATTCGGAGATCTGCTTCTTGCGATTCGAAAACATTCTTACGGAGAGCGATCCGCGCAAACTGGTTGTGACGACCTGGCCGAAATCGCCCCATGGGCTCCGAGTGGAAAACCCGTTCAGACCGGGCAAAAGCGTTGCCCAGGAGCCTACCGTGCAGCCTCTGTCGGATGGCAGGCTGATCTGCGTTTTCCGAACTATGCGCGGGTGCATATACTACGCTCTTTCCAAAGACGACGGTCGCACTTGGGACGAGCCGAGACCACTGAGATATGAGCCGGGCGGTGCCCCGATTCTTAACCCGGTGGCGCCGTGCCCTCTGTATAAGCTCAAAGATGGAAGATTTGTGTTGGTCTTCTACAACAACGACGGCTCCGGACACGGTGGACAAGGACCCACAGATGCGGCGAACGTTCGAAATCCCGCGTGGATTGCAGTCGGGTATGAGATTCCCGGCGAGGAAGATCACCCAATCCGGTTCGACCAGCCTTGGGTTTTCGCAGACACCAATTGGGTCCCGGCCCCCGGAACAAATCGGACGCAGGTCGCGACTTACTGCAGTTTAGTGGAAGAAGACGGTGAGGTGACAATATTCTATCCGGACAGAAAGCACTATCTTCTGGGAAAGCGCCTGAAGATATAGGCGGAAGTGCGAATACGCGGCAAGACCGAGTATGTGGAACCCGGCATATCACATTTTGCACCCAACAGCTACGAGAGGGTAATATGAAGGTGTAAAATGAAGGTGTAAAAAACGAGGTTGCAGACGGTGGTGGCTGCAAAACTTGGTTAACGAAACGACGACAACCAATAAGGTTGTATTGGTGCTGGTTGAACCCGAAGAGGCTCGCGAGGCGGAAGCCAACGCGCGAGAGATGCGCCTTCTGGTAGAGAGCGCAGGCGGGCTCGTCGTCGATGAGATGCGTGTGCGACGCGACAGGCCGGATCCGAGATTCCTAATCGGCAAGGGTCAGGCAGAAGAGGTGTTCCTCATCGTTCAAGATTCAAATGCGGATCTCGTCGTGATGAGCGAAGACCTCACCCCTACGCAGCAGCGCAACCTCGAAGAAGTAACAGGAGTGAGAGTTGTAGACCGAACCCAGCTAATTCTGGACATATTCGCTCAGAGAGCTCGCACGAGCGAGGGGAAACTCCAGGTAGAGCTTGCACAGCTGCAATATCTTCTGCCGAGATTGACCGGCAAAGGCACCGAGCTATCGCGCATCGGCGGCGGCAGTGCGGGAGGTATAGCGACACGCGGTCCCGGTGAAACAAAACTGGAGATGGATAGGCGCCGGGTGAGAAGGCGGATCGCGACTGTCAAACGTGAACTGGAAGAAGTGGTGCAGCGCCGCGCGACACAGAAAAGAAGTCGGCGCGAGCTTATGATCCCGACCGGTGCGCTGGTGGGTTACACTAGCGCAGGCAAATCCACGCTGCTGAACCTACTTGCCGGCTCTGATGTGGAGGCGCACCCCAGATTGTTCGCAACGCTTGATCCCACAACACGCCGCATAACCCTAGAGCAAGGGCAGTCGGTTTTGCTGACGGACACAGTTGGGTTCCTACGAAACCTTCCACATCATCTGATTGCCGCGTTCCGTGCCACCCTGGAAGAAGTAACGGAAGCGGATTTCTTGATCCACGTCGTGGATGCGAGCCACGAATTCTTTGAGAGACAACGCGAGGCGGTAGCCGAAGTCCTGCGGGAACTGGGCGCCGATGATAAGCCAACGATAACAGTGTTCAACAAATGCGACCTCATAACGAATCAGTATGAACTTCGGCGTCTGGTAGCGCAGACGCCCGACTCGTGCTACATATCTGCCTTGACGGGCGAAGGCAAGGAGCACTTGCTGAAGTTGATTGGTCAGGTACTGGGACGGATGAGTCGTCAGGTAAACGCCCTGATCCCCTATTCGCGGGGCGATATACTTGCCCTTTGCCACAAATGCGGACGGGTGCTGCAGTTGGAATATACGCCTGAAGGCATATTTGTGCGGGCAGAGGTACCGCCTGAATTGGAGCCGAAGCTTGCTGAGTTCGAACAAACGCTCAGACCTGACACCGAAGTTGGCTTAAGCTCAGCGCGTTGACTTCGGAGCTCCGCCGAACCATAATGACAAGAAACTCATAACTACTGGAGGCACGAATTGGCACTGCGGGACAGAACTGCCTGCTTTGAAACGGTCCTCGACTTGGTGGGCAACACGCCGATGATACACCTGCGGCGGATGGGCAACGGCTGCGTGTATGCCAAAGCCGAGTTCCTAAACCCTGCTGGAAGCATTAAGGACCGCGTCGCGAAGCACATAATTGAGCAGGCTGAAAAAACTGGCGATCTCAAACCAGGATACACAATTATCGAGGCGACGAGCGGCAACACAGGAATCGCTGTATCGTTTGTCGGCAGGCTGAAAGGTTACAGGGTTGTAATCTGTATGCCTTCCGACATGAGCGAAGAGCGCAAGAAAATAATACGTGCACTGGGTGCAGAGCTCGTCGAAACCCCTGCAGAGGAAGGCATTGCGGGTGCGTGTGTGAGGGCTGAGGAGATCAAAGCCCAGATTCCGAACTCCTTCTTGGTAGGGCAGTTTGTGAACCCGCTTAACCCGGAAGCGCATTATCTAACAACTGCTCCCGAGCTGTGGGAACAAATGGACGGACAGATCGACGCTTTCGTTGCCGGGGTCGGCAGCGGCGGCACGCTGACCGGAGTAGGACGTTACCTGAAGGAGAGGCTGCCGAACGTCGTTATTGCTGCGGTTGAACCCGCCAACTCAGCAGCCTTGCTCGGTCACGAACCTGGGTTCCACCAGATTCAGGGGATCGGCGACGGATTTGTTCCACCGGTTCTGGACGTAGAACTGATCGACGAGATTATAACCGTGTCCGACGAGGACGCGATCCGGACCACGCGGGAGCTCGCGGCGGTCGAGGGTTGCTTAGTCGGAACTTCCTCAGGCGCAAATGTGTGGTCGGCACTGAAGCTGGCTGAGAAACTAGGACCCGGGCACAAAGTCGTTACAGTGCTCCCTGACAGGGCTGAGAGGTATTTCAGCACAAGCTTACTTTAAGGACAGACAGCTGCGGAGCCAACGTCGCCTATGAAACTCAACCTCTCAAGGCGTTCAGAAACACCGCTGCTCAGCAAGTCCAGAACTCTGAGAACCGACTTCGCGGAGACCTTTGGAAGAGGAGAAGGTATGTGGTGGGTCGGACGGGACTCGAACCCGTGACTCTCGCCTTAAAAGGGCGATACTCTACCTGCTGAGTTACCGACCCGTTGCTGCGGCACCTACAGTATACCATCATTGGAGCAAGAAGGTCAATAATCGGGACCTGCCCGGTCAATCGCTGTTGGACGGCGTGCAACTCCTGCGTTTTGCTTCGCAGATCTGCGCCGAAGACCCCTTCAAGAACTATAACAACGTGGCTCGAAAAACAGCCGGCACTCAAGTAAGGCTGCAACCACTAAGTGAGGAACTGATATATCGGAACGTGCAGGATCCAGCCAATGAGGGTCCATACACCTTGAGTCGTAATGTCGCCCAAGATCACTCCTACAAAGAAGGGCACCCCGCCTCGATAGGCGCGGTGACCGCCGAAACGCAGCAGACAGACCTTCACGAGCCACGCCACAAAGAACGGCACAATGAAAGCGTTCATAGTAAGCGTATTGCACAGAACGTAGCCCAGCGGATGCAAGCCGTGGAGACCAAGTGATCTTAGAGCTGCGAGGAAGATGGTCAACGCACCCCCAAATATCATCGCGGCTATGCCTACCGAATCCCTGAGCATGCCGGAAGAAGCCAACCGTTGCACTTCGTCAAACGCGATCGCCACCTTTCGCATGGGATACTGCTCTGCTTTAGCGGTCGCAGCACCCACCTCATACCATTTGGCCAACGTTGCTGCCCACCCGAGCGCAAGAGCGGTGAACGTCCCTACGGCTGCGAGCATGATAACTGTACGCCAAGGTATGCGGGCGTGTTCGGCCAGATTAATTCCCTCCATCAGATACGGCATTGACTGTGCGCGGATGTCGACGTGTATAAGGCTGAACAATCCACTCGCCAACAGCGCCTGATCGGACCAACCTGCTGTGGTGGTGATGGAGGCGGCAACCCTATTCGGCGTGAACTGGAGCGGGGCAAACGTCCACTGCGCTCCTGCTTCCGCACGCACACGTGCGCCGCTTACAACGTATGCAATATACACGCCGAGAGCCAACGCGGCGGCAAACAGTGGCAAACCGGCACCAACCATCAAAAACAGGCAAACCAATGAGCACAAAATCGCGCCTACGCCGAACAGCCTGACAGAGCGCTGCTCGCGCTGAGAAATCGCTTTTGCCACACTGCGCCAGTGGTGCCGACCAGTCCACAACACGATCCCGCAAAACGCGATCCACGCACCGGCAGCTTGCTCCTCCCGATAAGGGAATCTGGACGCCGCTGTTCCGAGACCACCCGCCTCGATTCCTAGGGCGGCGCCTATGACGTACACGAATCTCATCGCAAGTGCCAGAAACCAGCAGCTGAAACTCACATCACTTGGCACAAAGTATGCGAGTCCGACAGCCATCGGATACAACCCTACCGGAAAAGGCGGAAACGCGTTCCACGGCGGACTGACGTTTGCGAAGCTGATGTTGTAAGCTTTTAGCTGCAAGGCCGGAACGGATGGCACCCACTGGTGCACAACGAGCAAAGTCTGCAGAACGGCAGGCACCGCGAACCCAAACCAAAATAGCGGGCGAGCCGTCAGCTCATCCTTGGAATCCATCAATTGCATAGGAAGAATGGTTACTGGAAAAGTAAGGCGCTCGTGCTTCACCCATATGCGGCTCAAGATACCGCTGAGACAAATCCACAGCCCGCTTAATGCCAGCAGGTACGCGCTCCAAAACGCTATCGGCACAGTCCAAGCGGTCCAGGGAACTTCACGAGCCCCTTTATAGAAGGCGCGCACTGCTTCGGCGTCCCGCAGCACAGGCATTTTTAGCAGTCCGGGTAAAAAACGGGACCATTGGGGGTCGGTTTCCGAAAGATACTGCACATAACCCAACCCACCGATTAGAAAACGCAACCCCCCATAGCCAACTATGGGCAGCGTAATGGTTAGAACGATGTAAACAAGCAGCAGCTCGTCCCGGTCGAACGGAAGCCAACGACCGAGCAGGCGGACGGCAACGAGGTAGAGCACTGTGGGAATCATCAGGGAGTAGCACAACAAGTGCACACCCACAGACAGCTCGCTGTCAGCCACCCAGATGAGCAAGCAAGCCTGGAGAAGAACTATCAGTGCTAAGACACGGAACCGAACTTTTTGCGGAGACCGGTTCACAGAGAATGACCCATTACTCGGGCTCGTGAGTCCGGAAACGAAACGAGGATCCGACCGGTCGGAAGAGTCAATGGTACCCATACAGAGGATTCTACCAAAACGCTCCCCAGAGAACCAAAACCCCAACTGCCTTGAGCGTCTTCGACAAACGACTAACTACAGCACTCGGACGTAGGCGTTGCCTGGAACACGACGCGCGACGTTCTTCATCTCAAGTATGGTAAGAGTTCCGGCAACCAGCGGTGCCGGAAGGCCTGTCTTCTCGATAATTTCGTCAACTGGCATGGGGTCCAAAGAAAGAAGGGCTGCTATCTTGCGCTCGTTGTCGTTCGCAAGAGACTCTATGGGAAGCGTAAGCTGACGCGACTCTTCGGTTTCCGACTGCAACCCGAGCTCAGAGAGTATATCGTCAGCGCATTCCACGAGCTTCGCACCGTCTTTGATGAGGGCGTGACAACCTGCGTTGCGGTGGTCATCCACATTTCCGGGCACCGCATATACGTCTTTTCCCTGTTCTGCAGCGTAGCCCGCCGTTATCAGGGCACCTGAAGCCGTCGGGCTTTGGCAAACTAACACTCCCAAACTCATTCCGCTGATCAATCGGTTCCTTGGCGGAAACCTCCAAGCTTCGGGTGCAGCGCCAAAAGGGAACTCGGACACAACAGCTCCGGACTCGACAATCGTGTTGAACAGCCGTCGG
>JARYME010000082.1 GCA_029907315.1 Armatimonadota bacterium
ATGCAGCGCATTTGCCTTCCGTAGAGCTGATGCAACTGGCGCAGACAATGACGTTTTTCGGTATATTCGTGAGTGCCTTGTGGGGCTTTGTGCTCGGAAGCTGGTTTGCCTTGAGGCGCGACAAGTACTTCGTTGAGCCGATATAAAATCGTTCCCCAGTGTTTGCGGCGCTTGTCCCGCGGAATCTTCACACTCGCACGCAAAACCTTGAGAGGCTTTGAGGAGAGGTATGCTCGATCCGAAATCGTTGCCTACAGTATACGACCCAAAAAATGTGGAGCAGAAGTGGTATTCCTTCTGGCTCGAGAAGCGCTATTTTCATGCTGAGGTCGACTTTTCTCGACCTCGCTATTGCATAACCATTCCTCCACCCAACGTAACTGGTTCGCTGCACATCGGCCACGCCCTGTGCTACACGATTCAGGACGTTTTGACCCGTTGGAAAAGGATGCAGGGCTACAACACCCTCTGTCTGCCCGGTACAGACCACGCTGGCATAGCCACCCAGAACAAAGTGGAACAGCAGCTTGCCGAAGAAGGCTTGACACGGCACGATCTGGGAAGGGAAGAGTTTCTGAAACGAGTTTGGGCTTGGAAGGAGAAGTACGGTAACGAAATCATCAATCAATTCAAACGAATGGGCTTCTCGTTCGACTGGGACCGCGAGCGTTTCACGATGGACGACGAATACGTCGACGCGGTTCTTGAGGCATTCGTCCGCTTATTCAACAAGGGCTACATATACCGAGGCACGCGCGTCATCAACTGGTGCCCTAGGTGCCACACCGCTATTTCCGACATAGAAGTCGAGTATGTCGAGCAGCCCAGTCATCTGTGGTATATCCGATATCCGTTCGAAGACGGCTCGGGATACATAGTTGTTGCTACGACTCGTCCGGAGACCATGCTCGGCGATACGGCGGTGGCTGTAAACCCTTCTGATCAGCGCTACAAAGACGCTATTGGCAAAACCGTCCGCCTTCCGCTGGTAGGTCGATTGATACCGGTGATTGCAGACGAATTTGTGGACCCTGAGTTCGGAACCGGTGCAGTAAAGGTTACACCCGCTCATGATCCCAACGATTTCGAGATAGGGCTGCGCCACAACTTGCCACAGGTTGTAGTGATAAGTCCTCAAGCCTTGATGACGTCGGAAGCCGGCGAGCGGTACAAAGGACTGGACCGCTTTTCTGCTCGCGAGAGGGTAGTGGAAGATCTTAAAGCCCAGGGATTGTTGGAGAGTGTCGAGGATTACACACATTCGGTGGGCACGTGCGCGCGCTGCGACACCATTATTGAGCCTTTGCTGTCGGAGCAGTGGTTCTGCCGCATGAGCGAACTGGCAAAGCCTGCCATCGAAGTTGTCCGTGACGGCAGCATCAAGTTCTATCCGGAGCGCTATGCTCGAGCCTACATCGAATGGCTTGAAAACGTGCGTGATTGGTGCATAAGTCGACAGCTTTGGTGGGGACATCGCATTCCTGTGTGGAAGTGCAGTGACTGTGGTGAATATACCTCTTCGAAGCATGTTGTCGATACCTGCTCAAAATGCGGTAGCACGAGGGTGGTTCAGGAGGAGGATGTTCTCGATACGTGGTTCTCGTCGGCTCTATGGCCGTTTGCTACTCTGGGCTGGCCGAAGCAAACTCCGGAATTAGAATACTTCTACCCCACAGACGTGCTGGTTACTGCGCGCGACATAATCTATCTGTGGGTAGCGCGGATGGTTTTCTCCAGCCTGGAATACTTAGGAAAGATCCCGTTTAGAGACGTGTACATTTACGCAACAGTGCTCAACGAAGAAGGTAAGCGCATGTCTAAGTCGTTAGGCACTGGTGTAGATCCCCTAGAGGCGATAGATCAGTACGGAGCCGATGCACTTCGCTTTGCCCTTATCCAGCAGACTGGAAAGACCCAGGATATTCGGTTCTCCAATAAGCGCGTCGAGCTTGCCAGGAACTTCGCAAACAAGATTTGGAACGCCTCCAGGTTCGTAATAATGAACCTCGAGGGATGGGAGCATACGGAGCTAAAGGCGGTAGTGGACAGCGGGCTTAGTCTTGAGGATAAGTGGATACTTTCGAGGCTCACCGGCACCATACGCACGGTTAACGCGGCACTCTCATCCTACGACATGGACGACGCCGCAAGAGCTCTTTATGAGTTTATCTGGAGCGAATTCTGCGATTGGTACGTCGAATTTGCCAAACCGAGGTTGCGGGGTGAGGCTGAGCAGAAGCGTACTGTGCAGACGGTTCTTTACCACGTTCTCGAAACCACTCTGCGCTTGCTCCATCCGATTATGCCGTTCATAACAGAGGAAATATGGCAGGCGCTTCCGCACGAGGGCGAGAGCATTATGGTCGCGCCTTTCCCTGCGCCGGACGACTCGCTTGTTGATGAGTCTGCAGAACGCATCATGGGTCTCGTTATGGAGGGCGTACGTGCGCAGCGAGATCTGAAAGCTTCTGCGGGCATCCCGCTGCGCAAGAGTATCGATATAATGTATCAGCCGGTTCTGCCGGACCTGCGGACCTACCAGGTGCAGACACTGCTGGAACGCGGTGCCGGAACCGCGCTGAGTTACATCGATACACCTCCGCCGGATTCGGCATCCTGCCTGGTGCAGACTGTTCCGGACGTTGGAGTTTTCTACTTACGCGTGCCGGAGGTTGATCGCGAGAAGGAGAGGGCGCGCATAACGGCGGAGCTGGAATCGGTCAAGCGAGATCTTGCTCGATCCCAGGCGAAGCTTGCCAATGAGCAGTTCCTCTCGCGTGCGCCGGCGCATGTTGTCGAAAAGGAAAGGCGGATAGCTGCCGAACTGGCGGAGAAGGCTGCAAAACTTGAGGAACAGCTTGCAGTGTTGGGTTCGTAAGGCCGCTGCAAATCGTTTGGGGTGCTGAAGGTCGAATCCTGAGGGGGAATCACTTCATATGCGTTGGCTTTTCTCCTCTGCAGTGTTGTTGGGGCTTTTTGTTGTTCCTGAACTAATCCCGAGTGGAGCTTTCGGAGGAACTATGGTTGCTGCCAAACCGACTATCACGGCTTTGTACGTTGGGGCAAATTGGTCCCCGAAGAGCAACGTAGATGATGACGTGTGGTTAAAGGCCGAAAGGCACGGAGGATTTCGGTTAGTTGAGACTAACCGACCGGCAACTCAGCAGACGGACGTCCGCGTATGCTATGACCGGTCGGCGCTCTATATTCGCTTCGACTGCTTCGAAGACCGGATGGACTCTCTTGTGACTTCGTTCAAGAACGATGGGGAACCCGTCTGGCAAGATGATTCTGTTGAGCTTTGGATCTCTCCCTACGCAGTGGCTTCGCGAGATAAGTGTTACCAGTTCGTAGTTAACGCTGACGGCGTCAAAACGTGTCTGAGAGCTGACTTCACTCCCCATCAGTGCAGGTGGCAGGCCAAGACGTTTAAGATGTCTGACCGCTGGGTCGCGATTCTAACCATTCCGTACAGCGCGCTCAGTCCAGCAGGCCGAAACGAAGATTGTTGGCGCGTATTGTTCGGTCGAAATGAGCGACCGCATGTCGAAACGAGCAGTTGGCCCAGTGTGCCTCGGTTTTTTGCAACCTTCTCGAATTTTGCTCGTCTTGTTCCGTCTTCGTCGCTCTTCCAATTTAATACGTTCAGGGGCAAGCTTGCCCCTATTGATCCTCCTGTGAATACTCCGACCGGCTTGGAGCCTGTGACTGTCCCGGCAAAGTCGCCTTCACGAAAAGCACCCTTGATCATTCCTGAACCACAGGAAGTGCGCGTGCGGGTAGGCGTTGAGCCTTTTGTCCTTTCTCCTGCTACGAAGATCATCATCGACTCAGATGCTGTTGAACAGGACCTATGGGCAGTGGAAGAGCTCAACGACGCAATTGAACAATTGGGCGGCAAAAGACTAGAGACCGTGCACGCCTTTGCCGTGTCCAAAGACCCGTCGGCTGTTCGCGATGCCATTATTCTGGGCGAAACGTCAAGAAATGAAGTTCTTCAGGCTGTTTGTCAAGCGGAGAACGTCTGGCAGCCGAGTTCGCCTTGGGGAACCGGTGCATACGTCGTGGATGTTACTCCCTCTCGCGTGGTGCTTTGGGGGGAAACGCGTGTGGAGACCTTCTACGCAGTCCAGACTCTGAAACAGTTGATCCGCGCGGCCGAGAATGGCAGCCTGGAAGTGCCAGCTGTTGTCGTGCGCGACTACCCGCGCTTTCGCTTTAGAGGTGTACACCTACTTGCCGCTAAGGACGGCCTCCAGTACATTGGCAAACTGATAGAGCGCGTCCTCGCTCCATTTAAGGTCAATCACATCGTGTTGCAAATGGACAAGGTCGCTTGGACAACTCACCCGGAAGTGGTTGATCCTCAGAACTATATGCCTCCCGATGATGTCCGCCGACTGGTCGAGATAGCACGTAGGCATCACATTGCCGTTACTCCCCTGGTGCAGTCTCCAGGTCACCTTGAGTGGGCGTTTCGCGACAAGCGTAACCTGGAGTTCGCTGAGGATCCGGAACAACCTTACTGCTACTGCATGTCGAATCCCAAGTCTTACGAGTTCATCTTTTCCATAATGGACGAGGCAATAGAGATGTGCGGTAAGCCCGAGTATTTCCACGCGGGCAGGGATGAATTCGATATGCGGGGCAGGATGCCTTTTGACGAGAAGTGCAAAGCCATTGGTAAGGAGCGGCTCTACATTCAGGACACGCTCCGCGTGTATGAGCACCTCAAATCAAGAGGTTGCAAAATGATGATGTGGGGCGATGTCTTGGTCAGGCCCGGATTCCGCGAGCTTGTGGACGAGCTTCCAAAGGACATCCTCATAAACGACTGGCATTATGCGCCCACTGAGACCTATCCCACCGTGGACTTCTACATATCGCACGGTTTTCCTGTTGTCGGTTGCACTTGGTACGATCCGCGCAACATCGCCCGTTTCTCGCGATACGCGTCGGAACGCGACGTCTTGGGAATGATGCAGACCACCTGGACCGGTTTTCAACCGGAAGAGGTTGTTCTTAGGAAATGGCCTGAGCAAGCCTACGGATACGTTCTGTCTGCTGCGTGGTCCTGGAATCCCAAGACTGCCGACTTGGCAAAGCTGCCTTATCGAGGAGATGTTGTTTTCAAGAAAGCTTGGGGTGAACTGCCGCCTTCTCAGCGCGGAGATTATGCAGTCGTCAGATTGGATGGCTACTGCAACATAGCTCGCGTAGATTCGGCACGCAAAATAGGCTGGCTGGGTATCGGCCGAGGGTACGACCTGGGCGATCTTCCGTCTGGGTTGGTTTCAATCGAAGAAACCCCCTTTTGCATACTGCCCGCGAATCGCCATTCCGCATCCGTCATAATGCTTGGCGGAGTTGGTGTAGCACAAGACCTGCCTAGTGCCGTCCGAGGCATCCAAGTCGGCGGACGCGTAAAATCGCTTCGTTTCCTGCACGGTTGTGCGTATGGAGCAGAGGGCGGCTGCACTGTGGGCAGATACGTTATCCACTTCGAAGATGGTTCGACCGAGACAATCGATTTGGTCTGTGGAAACAATATCTTTGCCTGGGACGACCAGTCGACGGCGGCTACTTACGGACACGCTTGGAAAACCCTTCTGCGCGACAAAAGGGTCGCAGGTGTTGGTATTCTAAAGTGGGATAATCCTAAGCCCGACGTCAAAGTCGAGAGTTTCGACTTTATCTCTGAACTTCCGGAGGCTTGCCCGTTCCTTCTGGCGGTTACTGCGGAGATCTAGCCCTATCGCTGAGATTCCTTAGGCGTCCTGCGTGAGGCTCGTTCGGGTCGAGGCACAACCTCTTTTTCCAGTGGGAACTTAAGGTCTTTCGGTGTGAGCTTCGCAGTTGCCGTGCGCCACTCGTTCATTGTCTTGCCGATTCTATCGGCGAGTTGATCGTCGAGCCTTCTGAGCTCCTTGTATGCTTTTTCGGCAGCAGATCGGTTGTTCAGGCACGCGTAGGCTTGCACCATAGCAACATACAACGCAGGCGCCTCAGACTTTAGCTTTTTCGTAGCGTGCTCAGCGTATTCGAGGGCTTTTGTATACTTCCCTAAGCGGTTGTAGGTCACCGCAAGCCGTACCCAAGGGTCTCGGAACTCGGGCCATAGCTTTGTTGCCCGGTCGAACATTTTGATCGCTGGCTCGTACTTCCCTTCCTGATCGTACGCAGCCCCGATGCCGCTCAGCGGCCTGGCAAGCTGCTTGCGTTCTTCGTCTTTGGTTAGTCTCGCTTGGTTTACGAGCGCTTCAAACCGGCGGTAATACTTTCGCGCCAAAGCAGGTTTCTTGGAGATGTAGTAAATATCGGCTATGTCCAGAATCAAACCAGCGCTTGCATACTTGCTCGCCGGCAGCAGGGATTTAAGTTCTTTGACAGCGTGTGCCGCTTTGCCCAGTTCATAGTCGCGCTGGGCGTTTATCAGGCGGCCGTAAAAGTCGTTTTGCAGGAACAGCAAAAGATACACACCGAAACCCAGTGCACCGACCAACGCAGCCGATATCGCTGTCCGCAGCGAAGCATTGTTCGTCCAACCTAGTGCTCGTCCTAAGTCTCGTAGTCCGAGGTACAAGCCGAAAACAGCTGCGGCCAACCACGGAGTGCCATCGGATGCAGCCACTTGCTGCGCCATTCCCGCTATGCCGGGGAGCGCATCGGCGAAAAGCTTCAGACGGGAGTTTCCGTATGTGATGCCAAAAGCTATGGTTCCAGCAAAGGAGACTACCACATACGTCATGATCCCGCGTGCCGTCGGTGCGCGCGTTGCCATATTGATTCCTATCCCAATCAAGACCACGTAAGCGATTTGAAGCACCGCGGAGACTGAATCAATAAACTGCGACGCGGTCTTGGCTGAGTTACCGCTTAAAGACGGGGTTAATCCGATGATCGATGCGACTGCCACTATAGCCAGAGAGATCTGCGCCCATCCCATTATTGTGACCAGGCGGTCAAATTCTATCTCGGTGCCCACCCATTTCAGAAGTTTCTGGGTTGCCCAAGCATACAAGAGGAACAGGCCGAACCACGCAATAGGGTTGTACCTTCCGACTGCGAAGTAATGGAGGGGACCTAACACTGAAGCCGCCAGACAAGCTCTGATACAGAACAACACCCCTGTGGCGCCGACAAATAAAAGCCCAGTACCGAGAAGTGTTCTTGAGAATATTTCTTCATATGCTGCTTTAGGTGAAGTGAAAAGTGCCAGGGCGAGTTTGGCACGGCTGTGGTGTGTGGTTTGGACGCTTGGTTCCACAGGGTTTGTGTGGGAGATATTGTGGCTCATATTTCTCTGTCCACAGCGTTTGCGATTCGCTTGAGCTCTTCCATTAGGTGAGCGAACTTATCGGGCTTCAACGACTGCGGGCCATCGCTGAGTGCTCGCTGAGGATCGTTATGCACTTCAACGAGCAGACCATCCGCTCCTGCTGCCACCGCAGCCTTCGCTACGGGGCCAACGTACTGCCAGTTTCCGGTTGAATGCGATGGATCGACCATCACAGGTAAGTGTGTCCAGTGTTTCAAAACGGGGATCGCGTTGATGTCGGTTGTGTGTCGGGTCGAGTCTTCGAAAGAAATGATACCTCGCTCACAAAGTATTACCTGATGATTGCCTTCGGATATGATGTACTCCGCTGACATCAGAAGATCTCGAAGCCGTGAGCCCAGCCCCCTTTTCAGAAGCACCGGATAGCCGGTCGAGCCGACTTTCTTCAGGAGCGGGTAGTTCTGCATGTTACGAGTACCAATCTGCAAAACGTCCGCATACTTGCAAACCAAATCTACGTCGTGGGTGTCCATAACCTCCGTTACTACAGGAAGCCCGGTTTCTTCGCGAGCTCGTGCCAGTATCCGCAAACCCTCTTCTCCTAGTCCTTGGAAGCTGTAGGGCGAGGTTCGGGGTTTGAATGCGCCCCCGCGCAGCATTCTTGCCCCCGCGGCTTTGACTTGATGTGCTATCTCGATCGTTTGGGCCTCACTCTCCACGCTACATGGTCCGGCGGCTACCACGACTTGCTTTCCGCCGATTTCCAAGTCGCGGACTTTGACTACGGTGTTTTCCGGATGGTATGTGCGCGAAGCCAGCTTCCAAAGATCGGATATAAGCTCTACCCGTGCAACGCCCGGCATTGACTGGAAGTGCTCGACCAGATCAGCTTTGCGGACGTCCAGCTCCCCAAGAACTGCTATAACCTTCCGTTCCACGCCCGGATTCATGAACGGGCGGAATCCTATTCGTGCGACTTCGTCCGTAACGGCGTTTATCTCGTCCTCAGTTGCCTGAGGATGCATTATGATTATCAAGGCCGACCTCCAAACGCTTCTTACATACAAGTATAACTTAAGCTTACTCCCAAATCTACTACCGCAAGGGTTTTCTCAGACCTGTGGGTTGCTCCGCACGTGCGGTCGCTGAATCCTGGCGCCGAGTTCCACCAGCTCCTGTATTTCTGCGGGTGAAAGTGAGTCGAGCTGGGTTAGAATCCTTCCGAGAGGAGCATCCGAGGCGTCGCTCCTATTGCTGCGCCGCGTTTCCGAGTCTGTAGATCACGTAGCCACCCCATCGGGCAACCTGTTTTTTACTTGAGGGCAAGTCTTTGGACCTAAAAGCAGGGGTGACAACCAGGCACGGACTTGACCGCGCTAAGACGCAACTGATTTCACGTGGGCTTTTTGCCGGAATAATTGCTCTTTCCGAATAAAAAGGCAGAGAAGCAAATGATGATGGTAGCAAGTAGCCGACCACCGGTTCTTCGGTACGAGCTGTCTGCTTAATCTGTCGAGCTACCTGAACGACAGGTTCACCCATACTTGCGGCTGCAATAGGCAGCCCCAGAGCGATAGCAGCAAGCAAAAGACCGATTACTCCCAGTAGAAGCGCAGCTATCGCTTGCCTGATGTGTTGTCCCCGCAGTGCTAGATAAGATATCCCTGCTCCAGCTGCAAGCGAGACGGCCATGGGCACGAGCGCGGTCTCGAGTCTTGGTATAGGCTTGGGGAGCGCTTTCAATCCCGCGACCAGTGCACTTCCAACAATCAACGCTAGTAAGAATGCAGCGAACCCCGACCGCCTCAGCGAACGCAGTATTTTGGGGTCGGCATCCGGTTCCAGTAGTTCCGCCCACAACCGTCCCACTAGTAGCGCCGACGGCGGAAACGCCGGATAAATGTAAGCCGGCAGCTTGGAACGCATCAGTGAGTACACGCCGACAACCGTCACTATCCAAACCGCTGCGAATAATGCTGATTCATCGGCACTGTTTTGCGGCCTTGTTCTTACGTAGCGCGCCCAGGCTGCAGGTAGGAACACGCTCCAGGGGAAGAAGCCGATTAGGTATATGGGCAGGTAGAAGTAAAACGGCATGTTATGGTGAAAATCCTGCCCCAGGGCTCGCTGCAGGTTCTGATGGATTATGAACTCCCGCAGAAATGCACCGTGGGTCTTGATTGTCACGGCTGTGTACCAAGGGAGGGCAACTGCAAGACAGACAAACGCACTCAGCACCAGCAGTCGCACATTTGTCCGGGTGTGGTTTTCTAATTTGCTGCCCTTTGCGGTTAAAGCGACGTGAGCTGCAATTGTGAGTACAATGAGTACAAGACCCGCTGGACCCTTCGCGAGTGTGCTTAGTCCAGTGCTTGCCCCGACGACTATATAGCCCCACTGAGGAAGTTTGCTAGCTCTTGTTAGGATGAACGTTCCAAGTGCAGCTGTCAAGGTAAGAGTGAACAGCATGTCTAGAATCGCCATGCGGGCAAGTCCTACGGTCATCAGCGACGCCGCTAGGACGGTTGCACTCACCCAAGCGGTTTTGGGCCCGTAGAGTTTTTTGCTCAGAACATAGCTCAAGGCTATTAGTGCGAACGCCGACAAGCACGAAGGCAGCCTCGCGGCGAACGAGTTGACGCCAAATATCTTGATGGAAATTGCCATCAGCCAGTACGCGAGCGGGGGTTTGTCAAAAAATGGCTCGCCGTTTACTGAGGGTACTATCCAACTTCCACCAGCCGCCATTTCGCGGGCGCATTCGGAATACAAGCCCTCGTCGAGTCCCATCAACGGGACTGAGCCGAGCCTCCAAAAGAAGAGAACTAGACACAGCACCACAAGTGCGGCGTATGTTGCTCGTTGGGATAGTGTCGCGCCTGGTGGAGCAGCAACTCTGCCGATATTCGAGGCAAAGCTGCGAGGAGAACGTTTCTCGGTGTGGAATAATGCTGCGCAGTACGAGCCAATTATGACGCCGAGAGCTGCCCCACCGAGGATATCCGTCGGGTAATGTGCACCCACGTACACACGGGATATAGCCGTCAACGCAGCGAGAGGAAATAGGACAATCCGAGATTTCGGCAAGAATGTTCCTATTGCCACTGCAACCGCGAAAACGTTGGCGGTATGTCCGGATGGAAAGCTGTTCCAGAACAACGCTTTTCCGACTGTTCGAGCCTCAAAAATCGTTGCGAGTGGCCGCGGTCGGCTCCACAGGTGCTTTACTAATTGCGTTATGACCACAGAGACACCACAGGCTGCCAATCCTGCATATGCCGCTGTCCTCACCTGGTTCCGATCGCGTAGACAGCTCCAAAACAGGGATGCCAGACATAATGCAGTCTGTGCCGCTCCTGTGCCGAAAACGCTTGCTGCGGCCATAAGGTGGTCTAGTGAGGGGCTGGCAAGGCGCAGGTTGATCAGTTTGAATACCGCTATGTCCAGTTGGTACATCGTGTTGGATGCGTCCTTAGTGCTTCGAAAAAATTATACATCAATTTCTTGGTGCAGATGGTTTAGAACCCGGCATGAGTAGGAACAATAGAGTTGACAGTCCGAGACTCAAGTCATACGATAGTATTCGATGGCAAGCCTTGCACAGCATAGGCTTCGTCGAATGCTTGGATTCGAAGACGTAGTTCAATCCAAAATAAACCAGGAGTTTGATAAGTCATATAACCCACGGAGGTGAACAGAATTGGGTAGAACAGTCGGTATCGACCTCGGAACCACCAACAGCGTTATTGCCGTGATGGAGGGCGGCGAGCCAGTAGTTATCCCAAATGCGGAAGGCAGCCGAACTACGCCGTCGGTGGTTGCCTTTACGAAAACAGGAGAGCGGCTTGTCGGCATTACCGCCAAACGTCAAGCCATTCTGAACCCGGAGCGCACCATAATGTCCATCAAGCGCTACATGGGTACCGACCACAAGATAAGAATAGACGACAAGGTCTATACGCCCGAGGAGATTTCCGCAATGATTCTGCAGAAGCTCAAGGCTGATGCAGAAGCCTATTTGGGCGAGCCGGTCACGGAGGCTGTAATCACCGTTCCTGCATACTTCAACGACATGCAGAGGACAGCTACCAAGAACGCCGGTGAGATAGCCGGCCTTAAAGTGCTCCGCATAATCAACGAGCCGACTGCCGCGTCTTTGGCGTACGGCCTGGACAAAAAGGGGAATGAGACCATCTTGGTCTGGGACCTCGGCGGTGGCACTTTTGACGTTTCGATTCTCGAGGTCGGTGACGGCGTATTCGAGGTGAAAGCTACCTCTGGCGATACCCATCTCGGCGGAGACGATTGGGACCAGCGCATAGTCGACTGGATCTGTGACGAATTTAAGGCTCAGCAGGGTATAGACTTGCGCAATGACCGGCAAGCTTTGCAGAGAGTGCGCGAAGCCGCCGAGAAGGCGAAGATAGAGCTGTCGTCTATGGTGCAGACGAGCATTAATCTGCCTTACATCACGGCAGACGCATCGGGTCCTAAGCACCTTGATATGACCCTGACTCGGGCCAAGTTTGAAGATCTGACGCGTGACCTGTTGGAGCGCTGCATTCCGCCGTTCAACAGAGCCATAGAGGATGCCAAGATATCGGTGAGCGACATCGACGAGATTATCCTTGTCGGTGGAGCAACGAGGATGCCCATGGTTCAGGATCTTGTAAGGAAACTCTCAGGCGGAAAAGAGCCGAACAAGGGCGTCAACCCTGACGAGGTTGTTGCTATAGGCGCAGCAATTCAGGCAGGCGTGCTCGCCGGCGAGGTCAAGGATGTTGTGCTGCTGGACGTTACGCCGCTGACGCTTGGTGTAGAGACGCTGGGCGGAATCACCGACAAGATCATTCCCAGAAACACTACCATTCCGACCCGCAAGAGCAAGATCTACACCACTGCGGTCGATGGCCAGACGGAGGTCGAAATCAACGTTCTGCAGGGCGAGGCGGAGATGGCCCAATACAACCAGAGCCTGGGTCGGTTCCACTTGACCGGTATTCCGCCTGCGCCTAGAGGGGTGCCTCAGATAGAGGTAACCTTCGACATCGACGCAAACGGTATAGTCAACGTCTCCGCCAAGGATCTAGCAACCGGCAAGCAGCAGTCTATCACAATTACCGGTTCGACTAGACTCTCGAAGGAAGACATCGACCGGATGATAAGGCAGGCTCAAGAGCATGCTGAGGAAGACAGGCGGCTTAAGGAAGCTGCTGAGGCGAAGAACCGAGCTGAGCATCTTGTCTATCAGACGGAGAAGATGCTCAGGGATCTTGGCGACAAGGTGCCGTCTGATGACAAGCTGCGGATAGAAAATGCCGTCTCGCAGGTGAAGTCCGCTATCGAGTCGAACGACACGCAGCGGATCAAGTCCGCGAGCGATCAGCTCGAGCAGGAAACCTATAAGCTTGCTCAGCTTCTGTATGGCCAGGCTGCTCAAGCTGGTGCGGCGACCGGTCAGACTGCTGCTCCGGGTGGTGATGGCGGATCCAAGGGCGGTGAGGATGATACGGTTATAGACGCGGAGTTCAAAGCCGAATAAGCTCGTGAACTGAATCTTTGATCGTAAAGGAGGGAGGCAGAAATGTTGACAAGATGGGATCCGTTCCGAGATCTGAGCGTTCTGCAAGACAGGATCAATCGGATATTCAATGAGCACTTTGGTCGTGTCGAAAGTGAAGCGCCCGGCAAGCGATCCTGGGCGCCTCCGGTAGACATACTCGAGACACCGACGGATCTTGTTGTGCGGGCTGAGATCCCGGGTGTTAAGCGCGAGGACATTGACGTCGAAGTTACGCCGGAGTCGCTTACGATTCGCGGAGAGCGTAAGTTCGACGAGGAGAACAAGGATCAGTACCTTCGGGTCGAGCGGCCGTATGGGCCGTTTCAGAGGTCGTTTTCTATCGGCGTGCCTGTGCAGGCCGACAAGGTGAAAGCGACCTACAAAGATGGTGTGTTGGAAATAACTATTCCTAAGGCTGAGGAAGTCACACCGAAGAAGGTTGAAATCAAGGCTGAATAGCTCGCTAGGCTAAAGTCAAAAGGGTGCCGGGTGGCCGGACGGACATGATGGGTATGCCGCCGCGGCGTCCGGCACCCAATCTCGATAGAGTGCAGCTAAGTTCGTGGAGTTCTCAACTATGCCGACCGCTTACAAGGACTATTACAAGATACTGGGTGTCGACCGAAACGCGACCGAGAAGGAAATAAAAGCAGCTTTTAGGCGCCTGGCTCGCAAGTATCACCCGGATGTGAACCCAGGCGACAAAGAGGCTGAGGAGAAGTTCAAGGAAATAAGCGAAGCCTACGAAGTGCTCTCCGATCCTGAGAAGCGGCGCAAGTACGACCAGTTCGGACAGTACTGGGAACAGGTGAGTCAGCAAGGAACTGGTGCAGGCGCTGCTCAACAGCCCGGATGGGAGACTTTCATATTCGATTTTGGTGACTTTGCGCGGTCCGGCGCTCGGACGGAGGAAGTCGACTTCGGTACGTCAGGCTTCAGCGACTTCTTCGAAATGCTTTTTGGAACCGGTCGGACACGCACGGGGTCGGCTGGTCGCACTGCTCGCACGTCCATGCGAGGTCGCGACATAGAGGCCGAGTTGGAGATATCGTTCGACGAAGCTTTCTCTGGTGCGAAGAAGGAGTTTACGATCGACGGTCGGCGGATTGAGCTCACCATACCCAAAGGCGTCAAGGACGGACAGAAGCTCCGACTGGCAAAGCAGGGCGAAGAAGGCCCGGGTGGTCGAGGCGACCTGATCATCACGGTGCGGGTTCGTCCGCACCCTGTTTTCGAAAGAAAAGGAGACGACCTATACGTCGAGGTGCCGGTGGACTACGTCACGGCTGCGCTGGGCGGTGAGGTACCGGTTCCCACCCCGGCTGGCCGGGTGACTATGAAGGTTCCACCGGGCACGTCAAGCG
>JARYME010000083.1 GCA_029907315.1 Armatimonadota bacterium
GTGAGGGTCGGAATTGACAGGCTTTCGTTGCCAAAGTATACTGCGAATGGCTTAGCAAGTTGCACAGTTGTTAGAACTTCGGATAAGAGGTATCACAGTGGGCAAAGTAAACGCGCGCACGCTCACCCGGATGTCGGCGTGGATGATGCTGGTGCTTAGTGTTCTGGTTATTGCAACCACTGCAGGACAGGCACCGAAAGCGATCCGCATCATTTACACGAACGACACGCTCGGATATCTAGAGCCCTGTGGGTGAGGCGGACATAGGTCGGGCGGTCTTGCTCGACGCGCAGTTTTGATCTCGCAACTCAAGCGTGAGAACCCGCACTGCGTAATCGTTGAGAGCGGGAACCTTACCAACACGCCCGACCGAGTTGGGCTCATCGCGTCTATTCTTGCTGAGCTCGGTTATGACGCGGTGGGTGTCGGGGAGACAGACATACGCGTGTGCGGGGAGGAGTTCTACAAGAAGGCTGCGGAGGCGAAACTGACGGTTATTGATGCGTCTCCAGGCGCGCCGAGGAGCGCTGTGCCGTACGTCATAAAAGACGTTGACGGTGTCAAGGTAGGTATCGTGTCATTTGGATACAGCCTTCGTCTATCGGAGCAAGATGATTACGAGCGGCGGAAGGCGTTGTACTCAGTTTACAGCGAAGCGAGACGCAAATCTGACGTTTTGATTGTTCTTGATCAGAGCAATACCGTTACCAGAGAGTGGATCGAGAGCAATGAGAAGCGATTCGGAGCACCCGACATAGTGATCGGTGGGGTGATGCAACGTACGTTGATGGAAGAGACCGTTATTGGCAAAACACACATCGTCCCTACTTCCATCCAAGGTAGAGACGTGGGCGTAGTTGATTTGGAGTTTGCGTCCGGCCAGCCGCTAAAGTGTTCCGTGCGCAAGATAGCCCTTGATGACAACATTGCCGAAGACACAGCAATAAAGAAAAGGGTAGAGGAGTTCATGGGGAAGATCCGTCAGACCCCGACCTATGCGCCTGCCATAGGTAATTCAGCACCGCAGTCGCAGGTGACAACCGGTCAGGGTGGTGCTAAGTATTATCCTCCACTGTTGTGCAAAGCCTGCCACGCCGCCGAATATGAACAATGGGAAGGAACGCGGCACGCGAGGGCTGTTGCGACACTGACAGCTCAACAGAGAGCTATTCCAGAGTGTCTTAAGTGTCACTCAGAGATGTTTCGAAGGTTGCAGCGGTTAACCCTGACGTCTGGTGCACCTGCCGGTGTGGACTGTATGACTTGTCACGAAAAGTCTCTGCCTCACGGATTAGAGCGTAAGGAAAGCCCAGTACGTGTGAAGGTCGACACCAAGATCTGTTTGCAGTGTCACGACAAAGAGTGGAGTCCGAACTACAACGAGAAAACGTATTTGCCCAAAGTGACCCACGGACCGAATTCGGCTCAAGCTGCGGAACCTGCCGAGTCCAACTCGTCGGCTCCGACAGCACAACCTCCAGTAGCGTCTGCTGATTCCAGACCACCTGCCCCGCCGCCGTTTCCGGTTCCGCCGGTAGGCAAGTGAACGGAACTGTTTGCTGAGATGACTGCGGTATCTCGCGGTACGACCCTGTTGCTTCTGGTAGTTGCTGCAGTTGTCCTGTGTGCAGCCAAGACGCCCGATTACTCTTTTCAGAGAGTTCCGAAGAGAATAAGGGTCATTTACACCAACGATCTGCTTGGTTGGCTTGAACCCTGTGGGTGACCAGGCAAGAGGCTGGGCGGTCTTGCTCAGCGAGCGACAATCATAGCGAGGCTCATTCGAGAGAATCCGGATGCAATTATCGTGGATAGCGGGAACCAGTCCGACAAACCAGGCCGATTGGATTTCATCATGTCGATCCTGGCAGACCTGAAGTATGACGCCATTGGGATCGGCGCAGCCGACAGACAACTTGAAAGGGAGTTCCTAGAAGCGGCTTCCAAGCATTCGATAACAGTGGTCGATGCTGCCGCCTGGAATGCTGGCGTTTCGTGGTCGGCAGACCAACCTAATTGGCGTGTGGTGCCTTACGTCGTCAAGAATATCTTGGGTGTAAAAGTTGGTGTTATCTCTTTCGGGGTCGCCGCTTCCACGTCGGAAAATCATTACAGCGACAAGATCTTATCCGCCCTCAAAGAGGCTCGCACGGCTTCTGACATACTTATTGCTCTTGACCAGGCCGGTTTACTCACGCGGGAGTGGCTTCGGGAGCACGCGAAGCAGCAGGGGATCCCAGACCTGGTTATCGGAGGTTCCGCTCGCGCGCAGTCTCCACCGCTAGAGATTGTGGAAGGGTGCTATTTTGTGCAGACATCGGTCAACGGTTCGCACGTGGGAGTTGTCGACATAGAGTTTACCCGCGGTCAGCCACTCCGGCTGACGTTAGACCGAATAGCTCTCGATACGTCTGTGCCGGAAGAACCGAACATCAAACGCCGTGTGGCGCAGTTTCTTGATTCTATAGGCGCACGCTCAGCAACCTCTGCAGCGTCGGCGGGCGACAATCCTGCTTCAGCAGGATATATGCATCCTCGAATGTGTCGTGCGTGTCACGAAGCGGAATATGAGGACTGGGCAGCAACAAAGCATGCTCGTGCAGTGAAAACGCTCGATCAGAACAAGCGCCTGATTCCCGAGTGTTTGCAGTGCCATTCGGAAGCATTTCGCAGAGCGAGAGTGATAAATGTACCGTCAGATGGCGTAGCTGGAATCGAATGCCTCACTTGTCACAGGTTGCCCGTTCCGCACTGGGACGAAAAACGTGCACCGTCCGGAACATGGAAGGTAGACCGCAAAATATGCAAGGAATGTCATACCCCCGAACGTAGTGCTGCCTACGACGAGTCGATTTATCTGCCCAAGATTTCTCACGGGGTTATTGCGGTGCCGAAGCTTCTCAAGGCTACCACGCAGCCGAAGATCAAAAGGAAATAACAGGGCAGAGACTACTGTTTCTACCGCGGCGATCGGGAATCTAGCGAGATGGGCATTGTACTCATCATTTGTTTGTGAATGTTGAAGCGTTTGCGCTCATTGCGGCACCCGGCGATTTTAGCTGTCTCCACCGAAACACGATATGCACTGGCGCCCTTCCCCTTACGACGTGTCCACCATCCGAATTGACTGCAGTACGCACCGGCAGTTTCGTCTTGATGAAATGAGCCAATCGCCAGATGTCCGACTTTCCTTGCACTATGAAAATGAAGTGTCGATTGACCCCTATTGCCATTCGATCTGTCACTCGGTTCATGAAAGCTTTGGAGAAGCCGTCTTGTTGAAGCGGGACGAGTCTCTGGCCCAGTGCCAAGGCGCTTATGCCGGGTTGACCCTTAATCTGAGCGTATTCGTTGGAGATGTCGAGCGTTCCGTCGCGGTTTATCACCAATAGCGACCTCCCGGTGCGTGCTCCTGCCAACACGCAGCCGTCGCGTTGGAGAAAGTCCGCCAAAGCCAGGGATCGGGGATGATGGTAACTGCCTGTGACTGCCGCGACGCCGCCCACTCGTACCTTGGCTTGTCTAAGAGTTTCGCCCGAAGGGTTATACGTGATGACCGTTTCCAAGTGCTCACAGCGCGGCAGCTGGATTATCCGAAAGACTCGGCCTTTGTGTCTCGCCATCCAAACTTTAACTACATGAGGCGGATGCCAGGAGTCCACCTTTGGTTTCGCCTCCCTGTCGCCGAGTAAAGATGCAGTTTCTTCCGTGGTGAGTGTGCGTTCCACCGGTCTGACCAGTTTCGGCGGAGCCTCCTGTGGAGTAGTAGATAGAACGAACGTCAATATGGTCAGTCCTACGGCTATCATTCCTGGATACAGAAGACGTCTACGCAAGTTCGTATTTGCACTTCTACAGACAAATCCTGGGTCGTTTCCCACTTCGATAGGTCCTTTCTCGTACGGTCCGAGTGGTCTCTTGCGTTCTCACCAGCGCGGGTTCTCCGGCCGTTTCAGCAGTCTGGTTACCGAGTTCTACAACGTAACCTGATTTGTCAGAAAACACGCTCGGTTCATTAGATGTGGGGATCGAGAAAACGCGGCGCGGGAACTGATGCGGCAAGGTTGCAGCCGTTCAGCTAAGAAGACTTCTTCTTCCCACGCCTACGGGGTTAGCTGACGGGCTAGGGTCGGAAGCGTAACCCCTCCCGGCCAAATTACCGAGATTCGCCCCAACTCCTGGTTCCCCCGATCCCCGATTTTAGCCGGAGACTCGGCGCGCCCTTTGGTCTTAGGTTGTTCTTGTCCGCTAGCTCGTGCTTATCGCGAGTGCGGACTTTTTAGGCAATAATTATTGTTCCACAGGTCAAGCGACCGCTGATGGTAGATTCAGCTACACTGTACAAACGACTTGAGAGCCTCAAAAGTTCCAACGCTGTTGCCTTGACACGTTCTATTGGCTGTTCTAGAATAATTTAGCACTCTTTTGGGTAGAGTGCTAATAGGCGAAAAGAGATTGCTTCAACAGGAGGTGACTGGCAATTATGATCAAACCTCTGGGGGACAAGGTGGTAGTTGAGCCCGTGGAGGAAGAGGAGAAGAGCCCGGGCGGAATTATTCTGCCGGACACGGCAAAGAAAAAGCCGCAGGAAGGCATTGTAGTTGCTGTAGGACCCGGGAAGGTTTTGGACGATGGATCCCGGGGCGAAATGGCAGTCAAGCCAGGTGACCGCGTGATATACGCCAAATACGGTGGTACCGAGGTCACTGTTGACGGCAAAGAATATGTAATTCTCGATCAGGATTCCATCTACGCGATTCGGGAGTAAGTTGCCCGAGCCTGAGCTATGCGGCTCGGCAAGAATGACATTTGATCATCAACAACACTACCTGGTGTAAGGAGGTAAGACTGTCATATGGCAGCTAAAATTATCAAGTTTAACGAAGAGGCACGACGAGCTCTCGAGAAGGGTGCGAGCACTGTTGCGGCTGCGGTGAAGGTTACTCTCGGACCCAAGGGCCGCAACGTTGTGCTCGAGCGCAAGTTTGGGTCCCCGGTCATCACGAAGGACGGTGTAACCGTCGCCAAGGAGATCGAGCTGGAAGACCCGTATGAGAACATGGGTGCCCAGCTCGTCCGCGAAGTGGCGTCCAAGACCAATGACGTGGCGGGTGACGGCACGACTACGGCGACCGTCCTTGCCGAGAGTATAGTTCGCGAGGGTCTGCGCTACGTGGCTGCAGGCGGTAACCCGATTGCCGTAAAGCGCGGTATCGAGATGGCTGTCGAGAAAGCCGTCGAAGAAATAAAGAAACTTGCTATACCGGTACAGGGTAAAGAAGAGGTCGAGCAGGTCGCGTCGATTGCCGGAAACGATCCGGAGATCGGTAAAGTAATTGCTGATGCGATCGACAAGGTCGGACGGGACGGCGTTATCACGGTTGAGGAGTCGAAGGGTACCCAGACGACCCTTGAGGTTGTTGAAGGTATGCAGTTCGACAAGGGTTATATCTCTCCGTACTTTGTTACCGACGGAGAGCGGATGGAAGCCGTTCTCGAGAATCCTGCGATACTGATACACGAGAAGAAGATATCATCTGCTGCCGACTTGATTCCTCTGCTCGAAAAGATCGCCCAGGCCCGCAAACCGTTGCTGATAATCGCTGAGGACGTAGACGGCGATGCGCTTGCTACCCTGGTTGTAAACAAACTTAGAGGAACACTCCAGTGCTGCGCGGTCAAGGCTCCAGGCTTCGGTGACCGCCGCAAGGCTATGCTCGAAGATATCGCCATCTTGACTGGTGGCACGTTCATCTCTGAAGATCTGGGCATCAAGCTTGAGAACGTCGACCTGTCCATGCTCGGCGGTGCTTCGAAGGTAGTGGTCGACAAAGAGAATACGACCATCATTGAGGGCAAGGGCAAGGCTGAAGCTGTTCAAGGCCGCATTGCTCAGATCAAGAAGCAGATCGAGACCACCGACTCGAACTACGACCGCGAGAAGCTGCAAGAGCGACTTGCCAAGCTTTCCGGTGGAGTGGCAGTAATAAAGGTCGGTGCTGCAACCGAGACCGAGCTCAAGGAGAAGAAGCACCGCTTCGAGGATGCTCTTTCTGCTACCCGAGCTGCGGTTGAGGAAGGTATTGTGCCCGGCGGCGGTGTGACGTATGTTAACATCCTGCCGAAGCTGGACGGGCTTGGGGACGACCCGGATGAGAAAGTGGGCGTCCAGATCGTCCGCAGGGCGCTCGAGGAGCCGCTCAGGCAGATTGCTGAGAATGCCGGCTACGAGGGCAGCATAGTAGTGGAGCGCGTCAAAACTGAAAAACCGGGCATTGGTTTCAATGCACTGACCGAGAAGTACGAAGACATGGTCAAGGCTGGTATCGTTGACCCGGTCAAGGTCACTAGAAGTGCTCTCGAGAATGCTGCCTCGATTGCAAGCCTGATTCTGACGACCGAGAGCGTCGTTGCCGAAAAGCCTGAGCCCAAGCAGCCTGCTGGAGCGGGCGCGGGCGGTATGAACTACGATATGTGATCGGTGCGCGGTGTATGCGCCGCTTACTGAAGTGAGATAGTTATATAGCCCCGGGTCTTTGGCTCGGGGCTTTTTTGCATTGCTCCTTTGTTCCGAAGCTGAGGTGTGTACGGCGTCGGTTGACCTGAGCAAGTCGTGTCGATATACTCTTCGTTGAAATGCCGCTTATCGCACTCAACAATGTCTCCGTTCGCCTCGGCGGCAGCTGGGTGCTCTGGGATCTTGCGCTGGAGGTTAACGCATCGGATTTACTCGCCGTGTTCGGCAGATCCGGCTGCGGAAAGACTGTTCTGACTGAACTACTGGCAGGACTTACGAAGCCAACTAAGGGATCTGTTGAGTGGGGCGAAGTAGACGAGGGTGTTGCATCGACGAATAGTCTCCCTTCTGCTGCGAAAGGTCGTTCGCTCGTGGCTGCAGCGTTTGAGGGTCCTGCCGTTGCGAACGAGCTGACTGTTTACGAGAACCTTCACTTCTTTGCATCGCTCTCCGGAATTGCTCGACGCCAACGCAGCAGGCGGATCGCCTACCTGCTCGAACTTCTTGACCTCGGATCGCGGCGGAACGCCAGACCACCGGAGCTTTCCACAGGTGAGCTCAAACGTGTGGAGATCGCGCGCGTGCTGTTGGCAGGCTGCCGTGTTACGGTAATCGATTCACTTCTGGATTTTCTTGAACGCAGTCTGCTGGAGAGGTTATGGGAGCACATTCTTTCGGAGCGTCGCGAGAAGGGAAAAACATTCTTGATAACAACTCGATCTTCTCGGATTGCCGGGTTGTGCCCTCGGTTGGCGGTGATGCAGCGCGGACAAATAGCGTTTGTAGGTTGTCCTGAGGATTTCCGAAAGCTGGGGGGCGAGGATGTTATCGTGATGAGTGAGCTTGCTAATCCAGCGGTTCGCGAAAGAATAGCTAAGCAGCTTTCGGTTGTCATCAAAGAAGAAGAGGGTTTTCTGTCTTTTAGGGTTTCGAATGGCGAAAAAGCGATAAGCTCGCTTCTGGCAGAGTTCGGCTCCGACATTGGGTGTGTTTATCTGAGAAGGCCGACTCTGGATGACGCGCTGGACGTATTGGAAAGAGGCGCGCAGAGCGTAGCTGCTTACGATGTTACCTGAAGGAAGCCTGTTGCACGAGCTCGCACCTTCGTCGGTACGACAGTGCGTCACGACGATAGCCAAATGATCTGGGTAATCGTTTGGTATACACTGAAAAGGATACTCAGGCAAAATACCGCCCGAGCGGCATTTTGCGTGGCCCCAGTTCTATGTATTTTTCTGCATTTGGCATTTCCTTACTCAAAAAGCATCCACGCTGCGTTCCAGTTATGTTCATATGCAGGGATTGGCGGGGCTGCTATTGTTGCGTGGGCACTGGCGGTACTTGACAGGTCGTCAGGACTGGAAAAAGTAATCAAGACTTACGGTATACGCACCAACCAACTCTTTGTCGCACGGATCGTTTCGACATTGTGCTTGTGTTTCTTGTGGATGTTGGTCGGAGCTTTTTGTGCCTCCTGACACTCCCGATTCGGTCGACTCAACAGCCCCGCATGGAGATATTTTCAGACGTCGAAAACCCAGCTGCGTATTCGCTACATGCATGCGATAACATTCACTGGGGTAGCGCGTTATCGATGTGCACGGGCGCCATTCTTCGTTCGCAGCGCCACATAGATCTTATGCTGTGGGCGGAATTGACTTAAGTGTTTTCAGGAGTTAAGATAGTGTGCGCGGCGGAGATTCCGAAGCACGTCCGCCAAATCTAGAACAGGAGTTAATTGACGCCGTGAAACACAGAATCCTACTGATTGAAGACGAAGTTCCTATTGCGGACTCGGTGGCGTACGCGCTTGAGCAGGAAGGCTTCGAAGTGCAATGCGCTTACGATGGGCTATCAGGGCTTTCCGCCGTTAGATCGTTCTACCCGGACCTGATAATCCTCGACCTAATGCTGCCGAAGCTTAACGGATTGGACTTGTGCCGAACAGTGCGCAAGGAGTCTAACGTTCCGATCATAATCCTGACGGCAAAGACAGAAGAAATTGATCGCATCCTCGGGCTTGAGCTTGGTGCCGACGACTACATTTGCAAGCCTTTCAGCGTCAAGGAGCTGATAGCACGAGTACGCGCGGTCCTGCGTCGCGCAGAAAGCGCGCGCGACAAGGAAGAAATTTCCAAGTTTAAGGTCGGCGGCATCGAGTTGGATGTAGCACGCCGACGCGTTACGGTCGACGGCAATCCCGTGCACCTACCGCTTAAGCAGTTTGAGCTTTTGCGGGTTTTGATGGCGAACAAGGATCGCGTGGTCACGCGCGAAGAGCTTTTCAGGAAGGTTTGGGGCACCGAAGCCCCGATTGACACTGGGACGCTTGACGTACACATCAGGTGGCTCCGAGAAAAGATCGAGCCGGATCCCAGCCATCCGCGCTACATCAAAACCCTTCGCGGTGTAGGCTATAGGATCGTGGATAGTGAGGCATAGCTCCCAAATCCCGCCGTTGTCCAGAAAGCCCAACACAGATTTGCTTCTTGTGCTTGTTGGGATAGCTGTTCTCGCATTTCTCCTCTGGCTATCCTGCAAGTTTCTTACGCAGTGGCATTGTGCTGTCATTTGCTGTTTTCTGGTTTTGGTTGCCGTCAGCCACTTGTTCTTCATTCGCCGCCGTGAACGCTTAGTCCGAGAACTCGTCCACGTGCTGCGCCGTATTCTCTCCGGAGCGGAGAATCCTTCGGCCGCGAGCGCGGCGCTTCGCGGAATTGGTCTGCTGGGTACGAATTTGGCATCTGCAGTTGATGATCTGGGAACGATGGCTAAGTCACTTCACGATGAAAAGCGCCAGGCGGATCTGATCATTTCCAATATGACTGACGGCATCATAGCCGTGAATGCCAGGGGACTGATATGCCTGGTCAATCGTGCGGCGGCGGAGATGCTGGGTATTAAAGAATCTGATGTTCTCGGCGCAAAGCCGGTGGATACCGATCTGCATCCTGAGATAATCCGGCTCTTGGATGAGTGTGTTTCGCACGAAAGGGCTCTTACTGCTGAGATTCAGCTTCCCGGCCAACCTCCGAGAGTCTTAGGACTGCGCGCTGTGTGTTCGGGACGTCGGCCGGACGCAACGGTCCGCGCATTTGTCATTATTGACGACTTGACTCAGATCCGACGGCACGAGAGAGTGCAGGAGGAGTTCCTATCTAATGTCAGTCACGAACTGCGAACCCCGCTTACTGCCATTCGAACTACCGCTGAGGCTCTAATGTCTGGTGCTAAGAATGACACAGTTTTATTGGACAGATTTCTCACGACTATAGTTAGGGAAGTCGACAGACTCTCGAATCTAGTCGGCGATCTTACTCAGATAGTCCGCATTAGCTCCGGCATAACTATGACGGAAAAGGCGGACTGCGATATAACGGACGTCGTTTTACAGGCAGTGGAGGTCGTTCGTCCGCTGGCAAAGCAAAAGGGTATAGAAATCAATGTCGATATGCCGGAAAAGCTCGTCGTCTACTGTGACGGAACACAAATGATTCACGCGGTCCGCAATCTCGTGGACAATGCCGTAAAGTACACGCCGGAAGGCGGCAAAGTTTGGGTATCTGCGGGTGTCGACGGGGAAAGATTCTACGTTCGAGTCAAGGATACGGGCATCGGGATACCGCAGGGCGAGGTTCGGCGTATCTTTGAGCGTTTCTATCGAGTGGACAAAGCTCGTTCGAGACAGTACGGGGGCACGGGTTTGGGTTTGTCCATAGTGAAGGAAATAGTGGACGCGCACGGCGGTGAGGTGTGTGTGGAAACGGAGCTTGGTAAAGGAAGTACGTTCACGATCTTCATTCCATTAACAAAGGATCATGCACAGTGCGGCAGCGAGCGAACGACCGGTGCGAAACCTCTCTGTTGAACGCGTCAACTGGTGCAGGAGCTGACCTGGCACATTAGCAGCGTGGGGCTCAGGCATTTGCTGCAAGGTATTCTAAGCCGCGGCGGCGAAGTTATTCCGTTGGGTTGAGAATTCGGTACTGTCGAAGCGATTTTTTGTTGACCGATTCCGACAGGGATGCTATCTTCCGGTCAGAATGACGGCGTGTAACTTACTGTGCTCAGGGTGAACCTCGAATGGCAGACGAGACAGCTTCCATAGGAGAGATACTAAGGAACAAAAGGGAAAGCAAAAATCTCACCGTCGAGGACGTTCATGAGGCGACCAAGATCACGGTGGAGTACATAACCGCTTTGGAAGAAAACCGCTTCGATGCTTTCCCAAACAAAGTCTACGCCCGCGCCTTTCTTCGCGACTACGCGAACTTTCTCGGACTTGACAGCTCGGTGCTGCTCACCAGATATGAAGAGGAGTATCAGACTCCGTCTGAGCCTGAACAAGTTCAGCCGAAGACCGGACAAAGCCTGTGGAGAATTGTCTTGGGAGTAGCAATTGTGCTGGCGTTGGTTGCAGCTGGCGTAGTCGGATACGATTGGTTTGTTAACTCATCGCTGAAATCTGCCAGCAAGTACGTGCGAGTGCGCACACACAGTCCGGCGCGGCGCGAAGCCGCATTACCGGCTGAACCTGTTGGGACTTCGCCGAGGCTGGTGCCTCCAAAGAGCACCACGCCTGAGCAGCCCACAACGAAGCCATCTGTGCCCGACAAGTTGACACTCCAGGTTACACCTGTCCGCGACGTTTGGGTGAGAATCAAGTGCGATGGTGTGAGGGTATACGAAGGCATAATGCCTAAGGGCTCTTCCAAAACTTTCGTAGCACGAGAGTTCATAAACATACGTGCCGGGATGGCTGGGGCAGTTCAGCTTATCCTTAACGGCGTTCCTCAACCACCAATGGGCACCCTCAGAGTGCCAGGCGAAAAAACATTTCGTCGATCCCAGGTAACCGTTCAGTAAAATGCTGACGATCCCGGGTTCTTGGTGCTGTGATGAGCAAGAAAAGGGGGAACGCTTCGTCTTGTAGAACCAAGGGAATGAATGTAAGATATGCCACGTGCAACAGTCTGCTGCGGTGCAGCAAAACCTTGATCAGGGAGGATAGCCGTATGAAAAGATTTTTTGTCTCGTGTGCTGTACTCTTGCTTCTAGCCGCTGTGGTCGGCGAAGCAAGTGCCGGTGTCTCTATCTATGGGTTGAGCGGGTTGATCGAGACACCGGACGATGTCACCGTAGATCCGAGTGCTGTGGTTCTGATGGGCAGAGATGCGCCTGACTACAACGACTCTGACGTCGACGTTTACACCTATGGCGGTGCAACTGGAATCATTCCGAAACTGGAGGTAGGCGTTGTCGGATTGGATACCGATGCGCCTGGCTCAAAAACACAGGCTGTATTCAGTGCCAAGTATCGAATACTTGATGAGACAGCTGACAGACCTTCTATTACCATAGGCGTTGTAGATATCGGCAGCCGAATGGACAAAATAAACGCCGATATCGATAATCCGAGCGCGTTCGTTGTGCTTGGAAGAAGCCTTTCCAGCGTTGCGCAGCCGTGGGCTGCGGCTGTGACTACGCCCCTTAAGTTCACAGTCGGTGTTGGGACAGGTTTGTATAAAGGTGTCTTTGTGGGTCTTGATTGGTCTCCTCAAAATCGCTTGCATGTGATGGCTGAATATCTCACTAAGGGTCTTCGCCAAGAAGGCACATTCAACGCAGGACTTCGGTATAACGCCTTTGGAAGACTGAACTTGGAAGCCGGCACAATGGCGTTCAAGGGCTTTTACGGAGGAGCTACCTATACCCTTTTGATGTATTAGTTCTTACATAGGCGGCGAAATACACGTGTTGGTGCGCGCGGCCGTTGTAGGATTTGTTGTGGCTATTTGGTGTTCGGCTGCTGCTTCGGCGGCAGCCGAACCCATTCGTCTGAAGAACATCGCGGACAACCCCGACTTGTCGCGGCTCCCTAGCTTCTACACGTCTGAACCGGACTATGATGCATTCGTCAACGAATGGTTTATTCGTCACTTATCTGTCGACGAAAGAGGTGTTTACTACGGCAGTTCCGTCTGCTTGGGAATGGTCGATCACATGTGGGTTATCGACTGGGACGCTTGGATGCTGCCCTGGATTGATCGTGGTGCTATGGGCAAGGCGCGGCAGATGGGGAGCGACTGCGACGTTATCCTTACTACGATCAGGGATTGTACTGTCGACAAGTACGGCTACGCGTTCGGTGCTCGGTTGTGTCCCGAGCCGAATAATTCACTTGGCGGATACAAACCAACATTCGGTTGGCCCTGGCCCAAATACAACCGCAATACCCTTGTCGATCGTCCTACAGGGTGGGAGTTCAATGATCCAAATGACGGGGCCTTGACGAAGTGGGTTGTCAGGGATATCGACTTGGCTCCTTCATATGTTGACTGTCGGTTGGAAGGCGTGATAACCGGTGACCACCCGGAGCTCATTAGTCCCAAGTTCAACGTCGATGTGTTTCAAGTTCCGATAATTGAGGTCGATATCGCGTTCAGGGGCGGTTCGCGAGAACGTATGAACCAATTAATCAACGGGCTGCGCATATATTGGACTACGGACTCCTCAGCTCGATTTTCAGAGGAGCATATGGTCACGGTTGACTTCAGCGTTCTCCCGCCTAAGGATTACCCGGATGAATATGCGTCAATGGCTTCGGAAACCGAATGCAGATACCCCTTGTTCTTCCCGATGTACCTACACTCCGAATGGGGTAGGCAAGGAAGGCGGATAACCAGGCTCAGGATAGTCCCGTGCGGTCCCGGCGCCGAAGGTGTGACCGTGTCAATTAATTACGTTCGAGCAACCTACGACGTGCGGTTGATGACAAGCAATGCAACCCTGATCAATTCGGCCTATCGCTTTTACATGTGGTCTGGGGATCTCGACTTCCTTAAATCGGTAATGCCCAAGCTCCGCCGCGCCGTTCTGTTTTTGAACGAACACATGCAGGGTAAGAGGACCCATTTGGTTTGCGGCGATTGGATGGTTGGCAAGGATGGCCTGGGAGGAGACAATGTAGGACACGGTCAAATCGGAAGTTACTGGGATTTGTTGCCTTCCGGACGGTTTGATATCGACAGTAGCTGCGACTATTACTACGCACTTAAAGCAATGGCTGAGCTTGAGAGAGTTGTACAAAAGTATCATCTCCGCATTCCGCAAGTTTCCGTTGTCGGTCCTGATAACACTAGTCTTATCAGATACTGCGAGACCGCCGAAAGTCTTGACAGACTAGCGCGGCTGGTTAAGGAGAAGATCGAAAAGGTTTTTTGGCTCGACGACAAACAGCGCTTCTGCCGCAACATAGACATCAATGGCGATCGCCACGACTATGGCTTTCTTCACCACAACCTTGAGGCGTTGCTTCTCGGCGTAGGAACCGACTCACAAAGGCGCGCTATTGTTTCTTGGCTAAATGGCACGCGGATCATCGATGGAGACACCTCGATCGGCCGAGATATTTA
>JARYME010000084.1 GCA_029907315.1 Armatimonadota bacterium
GCGGATTCGAGCGTTCATTCAAGAAAGCCGGGTGCGGGAGGAGAGAAGCTATGAGCGCCTCACGCGAAGGTCTGAACCCTGAGTTCGCGGCGAAGCTCGCGCTCTTTGAGAAGAAGCTTGCGGCAAACGGCATCAAGGTGATGCTCACCTGCGGTTATCGCTCTATTGCCGAGCAGAACAGGCTCTACGCGGCAGGTCGCACCAGGCCGGGCAAGAAGGTGACCAACGCTCGCGGCGGATACAGTTGGCACAACTATGGCTTGGCGGCGGACTATGTGTTTGTCACCGATGGCAAAGTTAACTGGAACGGCCCCTGGGCGACGTTCGGCAGGATAGCACGCGAGTGCGGCCTTGAGTGGGGGGGAGATTTCAAGACGATCCTCGACCGGCCGCATGTCCAGTGGACAAATGGTAGGACACTTGCTCAGATGCGACAGGCTGCCGCATCCAGGAAGTGAAACCGATGGCGACCTCTTGCGGCCTTTCACCCGGAACTTACGGTGAGGTAAACGATTATGAGTGTAATTAAGCAGATAGCGGATCTGCAAAATCTTTCTCACGAAGAGCTTGTGTCTCTATGGCGCACGCTCTGCGGCAATGAGCCTCCGGCCAGCAACCGGAGGTTCATTATAAAGCGGCTCGCTTACAGGATACAGGAGATAGCCTACGGCGGGCTTTCTGAGGAAGCGCGCGCGAAGATGGACGCGGTCCTAAAATGCCACGGCTATGATGAGTTCGGCATGCCAAAGGCCGCGTCGAGCCGGGCGCAGACCAGAAAGGACATGCCCGTCATCGGCAGCAAGCTGGTCCGGGAATGGAACGGCAGGCGCTATGAAGTGACAACGCTTCGCGACGGTTTTGAATACGAAGGCCGAAGATATCGTTCGCTATCGGCTATCGCAAAGGCGATAACCGGCACGCACTGGAACGGGCGCGCATTCTTTGGACTTGCGGGAACGAAGCAACCGCAACGTTGCTTGAGGAATGCAAGATGACAAGCGAGAGCTCAGTGCGCTGCGCCATATACACCAGAAAGTCCACGGAGAAAGGTCTCGAACAGGAGTTCAATTCGCTGCATGCGCAGAGAGAAGCGTGCGAGGCATACATCGCCAGTCAGCGTCATGAGGGCTGGATCGCGCTTTCCGAGCATTACGACGATCCCGGCTTCTCAGGCGGCAATATCGACCGGCCGGGGCTCAAAAAGCTCATGCGGGACATCGAGCGAGGCAGAATAGACTGCGTGGTGTTCTACAAACTCGACAGGCTCTCCCGCTCGCTGCTGGACTTCGTGAAGCTCGCCGAGTTTTTTGATATGCACAACGTGACATTCGTCTCCATCACCCAGCAGTTTTCGAGCACGACGGCGATGGGGCGGCTCACGCTCAACATCCTTCTGAGCTTTGCCGAGTTTGAGAGGGCTATAAGCGCCGAGAGAGTCCGCGACAAGATAGCCGCCGCCAAGAAAAAGGGCAAGTACCTCGGCGGCACTCCTCCCTATGGTTATGATGTGGACTACCAGAACACAAAACTTGTGGTAAACCGCGAAGAAGCGAAGCTGGTCAGGCATATCTATAAGAGGTTCATCGAGACCGGCTCTTGCCTTGAGATAGCCAGAGAGCTTAACGCAAAGGCAATACCGACCAAGTCGTGGACCACGAAGAACGGCTCTTACCACCAAGGTGGGCCGTGGAACACTCAGCACTTATACCGCGCCCTAAACAACCGGACTTATCTCGGTGAGACCGTCCACAAGGGCGAGTCATACCCCGGCGAGCACGAGGCGATTGTCCCGAAATCACTATGGGAGAGAGTCCAGCAAATGTTCTCAAACGGCACAGCGAGAAAGAAGGGCCAGGAGGTCTGCGAGGTCAAGGCGCTTCTGCGGGGCATCATCCGCTGCGGTCACTGCGACAAGTCCATGGTCGGCACATATACCAAAAAGAAGAACAACGTCGTCTATCGCTACTACACCTGCGGCAGCGCGATGAAGAACGGCTATGCTTCCTGCCCGGTCAGGAACGTTCCTGCAGGAGAGATTGAGAAGGCTGTCGTGGGTCAGCTTCGAGCACTGCTGCAATCGCCCGAGGTGATAGCCGAGACATTCCGCGCCGCAAAAGACCTTCAGGAGCAGGAGCTTCGATCACTTCAAGACGAAAAAGCCGACCTGGAGATGCGGATGGTGGAACTGAAGGCGTCGGCAAGCGAACTGGTATCAGTGGAGTTTGGGGAAGACGCCGGTGCCGAGAAGTTCTCCGAGCTTAACGACGAAATACAGAAGACCCGCCGTATGCTCACCGAAATCGACGAGCGCATATCGGAGCTTAATGATGGGTTACTTACCGAACAGGATGTCGCGGAGAGCTTGCGCAAACTCGATCCGGTATGGGACGAGCTGTTCCCATCCGAGCAGCACAGGATTCTGCGGTCGCTTGTGGAGCGTGTGACGGTCCACCCCGATGGTCTCGACATCCGACTTCGTGCAGAAGGTATCCACTCGATAGTCGCCGAGGTCAAGGGAAGAAAGAGCGAGGAAAGGATCGGTGTGGTATGAGCATTGGACTAACTCAAAATGAGGGCGGCGTCTGTGTGCATGTCCCCATGACGCTCAAGCGGCGTTCGGGAAGAAAAGAGATAGTAGTGCCCGACGGGCTGCAGCATTCCGAGGATACCGGCCCGGACTACCACGAAGCGCTTGTGATAGCCATATCCCGCGCACATCGCTGGAAATGGCTACTTGACGAGGGGAGGTGCGCCTCGATCATCGAGATGGCACAGGCGCTCAAGATGGACCGGCACCACATGGCTCGAATGTTGCGGCTCACGCTCCTTGCACCGGACATCATCGAGGCGATACTCGCGGGCAACGAGCCAAACGGGTTTTCGATGAACCAACTCACCAGTGAAATCCCGTTGATTTGGAACGAGCAGATTAAAAAATACGGGTTTATCGATGATACACATTCAAAAGGCGCGCCCCGTACCGCAAGGTCCTGCAAAGCACATCGGGAGGATGCTGGGTGCATTACCGGCTAATACGGATACGACCCGTTTTTCTGCATGGTGGGATGAGAGTTGTCTATCAAACGAACCGACTTCTCATACGCCTCTTCTATCTTCAGGAGCAGGAATGCCGGATCGTTATATACCTGATTCCATTCGGTCCAAATGGCGTATCCGCTCTCGATGTTGTGGTGTAGCCGGTCCGGCACTATTACGGAGCCATTTGTTCCAGGAGTTATCGTCGGCAGCTTCACTCCTACAATTCCCATCTGCTGATTGAGGCTTGCGCAGATCTCCCAGTCAACGTATTTTCGCCACGGCGTCTCCCGACCGCAAAGCACCACAGTGACCGACGCTCCCGTAAGGTATTTCTCCCTGATGCGCCGCATCACGTATTCAGGGTCCTCGCTGCCGACTTTGCGCTCCAACGAGTGATCGTAAATGAGCTCATAGCGGTCAGAAAACATTCTGGAGAACTCGTCGTAATACGCCTGGTCTCCCCCGTGGTGATAGCTCACGAAGACTTTCCTTCTGATCAAGTTATACACAGGCAAAACACCTCTTGATTATGACTTCGCAGTTACCGCTGCCCGATGGCGTTCTTCAGCAAACGGTGGAAGTCATCGGCTTTCTGGACTGATGCCGTACGCGCGGAAGAGGGATAGCCTTCCTGCAGCAGCACACTCTTATCGTCCTTGTAGAAGCGCGCGAACTGCTCCAAGTCCGAACTTGACTTGAGGACGGGCCATTTGAGCAGGTAATGGGGTAACTGGGTGTAACCGATATTGTAGGAGGCTATTCTTCGGTCGGTCACCGTTCCCACTCCAATCTCAAAAGGCACCCACCATGACCCCGCCGTCTGCACTGACACCACGGCAAGCAGGTGCGAGCACTGATCCAGGCGCTCAAGGATTATCCGGGTCACATCGTCCGTAGTCTTGAGCGCGGAATCAAGGTCATCGATGTAACACTTGATGCCTCGCGCTGTAAGCATGTCATAGATGAGCCTCGCGGCTTTATCGTCCGCTGTGCGGTGAGAAATGAACACAGCCATATCAGTCTCCTACATCCTCGCTTCCGGCAGATACGCATTCCACATCGACAAGTTCATACGCCGTGCGCAATACCCCCAGCAGGTCTCGCATAAGCAGTCTCACGTTGCACCAGTCCTCAAGGAACTCGGCATAACGCGGATAGCGCACCTGGCGCTCGAATGGAGGCAGGCTCTGATCCGCTTCGGTCTGCCACCAGTGCCGAAAATCCGCCTGCCACTTCTCCAAGAACGGCCGCAGCACGCTTACCATCAGGTCATTGATGAGAACACCCAGGTGCCTTGACTGATCTTTAGAGAGGCGTCCGACGGGAAAGCGTCTCATGATCCCGCGGGCCTCTTTAAAGAAAGCATACACTGACTCCAAGCTTTCAGCCAAAACCTCTCCACTCAGGTCCGAGCAGGTCGCATCACCAGATCTGCCTACAAGAGCGCGCCTCGTGCATATCTCGGTGTAAAGCTCCCAGGCGCATTGTCTGTCATCTTCGGACACTTCCGCCTGCACCTGGAAGAGCCCCAAATTGAGTGAAAAGCTTCCGCGCTTTATCTCCGGCATACTCTACCTTCATTCTGCTTTGTTTGTAGTGCCTGCTACTGTTGCCCTGGCGGTATACCTACAACCATAGTCGCCGCAGCACGCACGACCGAACCAAATCTGTTATTTATTCTATCACATTGCTCGTCTGTCGACAATTTGTTGAGCCTGTAAGCTCGTTACTCGATTCGTCCGCATCGCATCCGATGGAGCACAAGGGGCTGAGGATATATAACAGAGCTTGGCAAGTACCTTAACGGGCCAGGTAGTAGTCCAGGCATCCGAGAATCCATCTGATATCCGTGAAATGGGCGATGCCGGACTCGATGGTGCCTCGGATTACCATGCCGATCATCTTGAAATGCTTTTCGCCGGTCTTCTTCCAGGTAACCTTGAACACTGGTGACCCACTGAAGCCGTCAAGGGTCTTCGCGTGGATCTCATGCAGTCGCATGCTGTGGCAGTTTGGGAAGATCGATGCCCCGTGGTAGAATGCGCTGCTGTCCATGGATCTCAGGCTTATTCTTCGGTTCTCATAGTCGATATCCTGGTCGAGCCACGGGTGCCCCCGAAAGTAGAGTATATCGTTGCTTGAGAGCTGACTCATGCCGTTTTCCGGTTCCACCCACCATGGCGCAAGCCGGGAAACGTCCTGCGGATTCATTCTCTCTTCCGCAATCCTGAAGTAGACGAAGTCCAGCGCATCTTGATGCTCCTCCAGCATTGCATTAGGAACTCCCATCTCTAGGAAAGGCAAGGCCGTGTCCGCCGTGGCGCTGGAAAGGACGAACAACTCCGACGGCTTGCGTCCCTTAAGCGCGTGCTTTGCGGTGATCACGAAAAGGGTGCTTTGGTATCTGAGCAGGAAGCCTGTGCTCTGCACGGAATACGGGTAATCATCAAACTCCTTGTTCTCGAAGAGCAGTGGCCTAACACAAGCAACAACATCGTCATGTGTACCCGACATCCGTCTCCTCCTTACGTGGTCCCCGGCTTCGGAGTATCAAAGAATCTCTTGAACTCGTAGAGCTTCTGCAGGTACCTTGCAAACATCTGCAGGTTGATAAGAGCATCATCCTTGCTCATGGTCTTGCCCGTTGGATGGCCGGCGTCGTTACGGTATATCCTCAGCAGGTCGGCGACCGAGTCGAGCGTCAGCGACATATTGTCCGCAAGTTCGCCAAGTAAGTCCGACTTGTGCGCTTCTATGCGTTTTCTGAACTCCTCAAACTTCTTGCTGAACATTACTCCGACCTTGTTGAAAACGTCTGCGAATTTGATCTGTTCGGCTCCGGTGAGCCAGCCAGCGAAACTCACTCCCATTTCCAGAAAAGCGGTCTCTGAGGCTACTCCTAGCATGACCGCGCTTGCCAGATAGCAATCGCTTCGAAACGCAACCAGCGACTCGTAGGAGTATTGGAGCACGGTTGCGCTGATATCGGGCACCTTGGCGCGTAAGCTGCGGATGTAGTTCTCATGGTCGTATGGGTTGAAGACTCCGTCGGTGGCGGCTCGTTTTCCGTTCTCCGTCAATTCCAGTATCCAGCCCGATCCGCCTGATAGGGGTGGGATCAGGTAGATGAGTCCTTGTCTTACAAGCGACCAGATGACTTGGTTCATGTGGATGTAATGCACACCCTTGCACGACGGCAACTGCTCTTCCAACTTCTTCCTGAAGTGTTCGCCGCAGATGTTTGAGTAATAACGGTACTCGCTGTGGGTGTTCTTCGCCAGATACTTCAGTACAGCAATCTCGGCAGCCTGAAAGTCTATCTTGATCTTGTCAATCGTTAGAGCCATCTCTTGTATCCTTGGTTAGACCGCGCTGTCATTTGGCGGTGCCGGCCTTCATATAGCTGTTGAAATAGTTGCTCGTATGCGGTTGAGGAGCTTCCGGTGCAGTTCGTTCGGATCGGCCCAGAGAACATGCGAGTTGTGCTGGGTATCAAAGTGAAGGCTATCGATCTGTTCGGTTTTCACTGTTGATATGACAGGTATTCCTAAGCCGCGCGCGAAGCCGGCTTCATAGTAGACGCCGTTCCTTTGTCCGGTGAAGTCGGCAACGATGAACTTGCTGCGGCGTATTTCTGCAATGATCTCATCCACGATGTCGCTGTTGAACTCCTGCTCGTCGATTCGGACAGGCTCAAAGCCGCATTCGAGTATGGCTGGCTTGATGCCTTTCTCCCAAGCTTCATTCATTTCCTCCGCAAACCACATTGCCACAAACGCACGACGAGACCTCTCCCTCTCCTGTTCAGTTACGAGTCCGGCAGCGTGACGATACCCGGGTCCTGTAACCGCAATGGTGGATGAGTAACTGCTGGCCTCACCCATTGACCAGAACGACTCATTTGCCTTCACATATGACTCGCGCTCAAGTTCTCGAACGATGAAGTCCGCGACCTCTGCGCTCTCCGCTATGACCAGCGGGAAGTCCTTTGCCCTGTTCCAGGGGATCTCTTGTCCAGGATATTGCGAGACGGCGCAGAGATTCAGGAGCGCTCTATCGAAACGGTCTTGAACGCGCCTCGGAAATACTTCAGTCAGAAGTTGGTTGATCTTGTATGCGTTTCTCTTTGCTGGCAGATCATCAGTGTCGCTGTAGCACAAGCCTACTGGAGTTACGCCATAACGAGTGTTCATTTCTCTGATGCACGAGGCGAGTTGCATGCGTTTCTCAAGGGGCAGGCGCATAACCTCGTCTTCAATTACTTCTCTGCGGGCTTGGAAGCAGCCGCATCTCTCGCATCTCCAAGCATACCAGTCGGTCATCATCTCAGAACGGCATTGCGCTGGTTCGCTGCACAGTGGACATCTATCTTTGGAAAACATGGAACGATAATCACCTATAGCTCATTGGCCGATGCGAATCCTGTGGTCGAACCCCTCTTCGACCACAGGATTCAGAGAAAACCCGGCAATTAGAGAAAATGTGTCTGAAAATGTGCCTATTCGAGCCAAACCTCGACCACAGGAATTAGTTCGGATAACACCGCCGAAAACCCTGCTTTGTGCGTGTAAATACACGAAAACCCCGCCGGAATCCGACGAGGCCATTTTCGCATAGAGAACAGTTTTATTTTGATTCATGGTCGGGGCGGCGAGATTTGAACTCGCGACCTCTAGTTCCCAAAACTAGCGCGCTGACCAAACTGCGCTACGCCCCGAGCATTTTTATTATACCACAGGAGGCAGTTTTGGTGGGAGGTATGCGGACTTACGGATAGCGTGCACCGGCTTGGAACGGGAGCAGCTCGTCGCACCGCCGGTTTCAATCCCATATTGGTGCGATTAAAACTGACCTCGGAACGCGTTTTGGAATACTAACTATACCGTGCGTTGGCGATTCAGTTCTGCACGCTGTGGGTGCAGAATAAGGCGTGCCCGTCGAGATAGTAGCTGTGCCAGCGAGACATACTAGATCATTCGCCAGTAATGAGACCGCAACCTGCGGTTATGGCTTCGGCTACGTGCAGCCGGGGGAACCAAGCGCTACACGACGGAGAAGCTATCGACATTGGGTATCGGTGGTGATCCGAAGCATGCTAGCCCGGATCATCAGAAGATGCGCACCCAAACTGGGATGAGTCTATTCCGAGGAGGGTGGCTTCTTCAGCTTGACCACGAACCCGCTCGCGGGCTCGCCGACGGCTTCGCAGAGGGCAAGTAGGTTCTCCAGGTAGTTGCGAGGAGACCAACAGGCCACCTCCACATAGAGGGTCTCCCCGGCCGCCTCAACGAGTCGGGTACTGTGTTGCTTGCCTCCCACCTGATACTGGTCGCGGCTGATGAACCACCTGCGGCTCCGCGGGCAACCGTGGAACGGCAGCTCAGGAATTTTCCCGCCCTTTGCCAGCCACTGCACCACTTGATGAGCAAGGTCGGCCCACAACCTAAGGCGGGCCGACGATCCATCTGGAAACATGAGCTCTTCGGGTTGCGTCCGCGAACTGAGTTTACTGCTGATAGCAAGCAGTTCGGGCAAAGTGTAGATTTTCTTGGGAGGAGGCTGCACATCTGTGTCCGAAGTTGGGGAGAAGTACTCCGCGACATCTGAAGTCTGAACGCCGGCGATTCCGAGTTTCTTGAGCACGCTGGTTATCGCCTTGATGACTTCACTGTTGGGGTTGCGAAGCTGTTTCGCGAGTTCGGAGCGCACTCGTGACCTGATCACGTATTGCTCGAGCTTGTCAGCGGTGATCGAGGGCTTCGAGAGCGCCAACATGAAGCCGAGGAACCCTTCGTCCCTCAACTCGGCCCTCGCTACCAGACGCTGGGGCGCCTCTACCTCCTTCATGTGGTTGTCGAACAGGAGCCATTGACGGCCGTTGGATAACACAACCCATCTCTTGCCTTGTGCATTGGCGTAGTTGAGAGCCTGAACGGCATCCGCTCCGTTCTCCAGATTCTTGTCCCAGGTCTTGGCCTCCAGATACCACGTCCACTGTGTGTCCGGGAGTATGGTATAGTCCGGGAACCCGCCCCCGGGCATCCCGCTTTGGGATACGATCTCGTGCTTGGCGTAACCCGCTGATTCCAGTAGCGGTCGTATCACCCATTCGCAGGTGCACGCTTCATTCGGTGGCTTAATGTCAAGATTCCTGGCCTCTTTGATAGCCTGTTCAAGCCTTCCCCTGATCTCATCGAATTCAGTCATGTTCTCTCACCCGTGGCCCTCAGTGCGGTCGGACGCTCAGCTCAACCGCAACAAGGAAAGTATATGCCGCGATCTGATCCCATGTCAACGAGAGCCCACACCCGTAGCAGCTCACACTTGTCACTTCGGCTGCACGCAGCCGAAGGTAACAAAAACCCACACTAGAAATGCCAAAAAGCGCCGGAGCATATATCACCGGCGCCATTAGTAGAGAGAATCCCTATTTTTCGATTGTTTGGTGGAGGAGACGTGCCCTCCGCAACAGTTGTCAGGGAGATTCTCTGAAGTCCAAATGACTAACGAGCCCGCTAAAGGAATCTGTGAATCCTCGCCGCCGAGCTTGGTCGCAATGTTGACCAGGAGGGCCTGGCGGCAATGATAGACCGATAGACTAGCCACCAGCCAGCTATCCACTATAACTGGGACAGGCTCTGGTGCAGACCACCCGACCCTCACTGGTGCAGTGTAGCGCGGCCGCTGACACCACTATCAGCACGAAGATAGCGCAAGAACCGGTTCTTCTGCTTCTTCTGTCAAGTGTCATCGCACGGAAAAGCCGCGGAGGCAACGCATTCTGTCTTCGGGTCTACCCCGGTTCCAGTCAGCGAATATGTCGGGCCTGCTTTCCCTTTCCCAAAAGAGTCACGGCCACAACCTGATGCTGATGCGGCCTGATGTCCACAATCTTTACGAGGAAATGTTTGTTGTCCGGCAACCACCCGAGTGGATAAACCACCCCATCCCCGGAATCCAGAGGAACCTTCTCGATTCTACGGGAGGCAACATCCAAGACGGAGAGTTCGGCTGAGTGGCCAGTGGCAAGAGCCGCCAAGCGTGAGCCGTCTGGAGACCAGACATAGTCCAGGTCTGCCGGCCGGCCGAGTGCAACTACCCAACGCTGCCCGCTCTCGAGCGAGTGGCATACAAGTTGATCACCCGTGATATAGGCGATGTTGCGGCCGTCAGGCGAACAGCGCGGCGTGCTAACAGTCTCCAGCGACGCGCTCCATATCTTCCTGTCTTGCATACTCCCGAGTTCCACTTCGTGCGCCTGAACGATCTTGGGGTCGGAATGCGGCGTCGCGGCGTAGACCACTGATGCACCGCCACGCTTCCACACCGCATCCCACACCGTGGCTTTGCTCGCTAACGAAGTAGCCCTCCCATTTCGAAGATCAACGGACAGCAGACCCCCTCCAGACTGGAAAGGCCGGACAAGAAGCCTGCGCCCGTTTGGCGAGACTGAGTGCGGAGAGGGGAGTGTTGCAGCGCCGCGAATCAGCACCTCGCAAGTCCGTGCCGTCAGGTCATACATCAGGATGTCGGGGTGCGCGCCTTCAACAGATGTGGAAACGGTAGAAACAAAGCGCGTAGCCGTGATTGGCTGGTTCATTGACCCTGGCGAACGGAATAGATCAACCCGCCTTGTTCCAGCTTCCAATACAACATAAAGCTCAGCTTTCCCCACTCCCACAGGCTGGTCCCAACATACAACAGCACCATCTGGAAGCAGCAACTGAGGGTAATGACTGCACGTCATTGTGACACTGACCTGCTGCGGTGCAGGCTCGCAGCCAGAAACGGCAGCCTGCACTACTGCAGCACAGACGAAGAGCGCAGCGACCCGGCAGCGAAACGCCCGCAAATGCCCGCAACCCATATTCCTGCGGCCACGCGCGCGGCTGCACGTATGAGTTGGCCCAGTCATATGCCCCCTCAGTAATCCTCCGCTTTCCCCTTTAGAATTGCTTTGAGAACTTTCAAGATCGTCTGGACGTCGATCTTTACCTTACCTGCGACGCACTCCGCGAAGTGCATTACGGTCATAGAACCGGAGTGCTTCTTTATACAGAACTCCTCCGCTTCAGGCCAGCACTTCGCCATAGCATCTGTCAGAGTGCCCGAACTGATCCCGCCACGAATGCTGCCTAGCATCATTATGACATTGGCGGACCAGTACTGAGGATCGACCATCAGGCTGAACGCGCAATCCCGGCACTTGTCTCCTGTCCAACTACACTCGTTTATGCCCTTGCACGCCTTGGGACACGTCAGTAGGTTCCACGGAAAGCGCCCGCTTGGATCAGTGAGCCTCGTCGGCCGTCCGTAGCAGTAGGTGAAGCCGTTTTCTCGGTCCACCGGCCGTGAGTCCCTCTGCGTAAACCTCCCCACCTCCGGGTCGTAGAACCGCACCCCGAGCTGAAGCAATCCGAAGTCGGGTTCAATCCAATGCGTGTAGTAGCCCAGTTGGCCGACGTATTGGTAAGGCTGGGAGACGGAGCCAGAGTAGCAGTCGTGGGAGAGAAGCGAGCCGTAGGCGTCGTTTGCCGTGTTGTAGATGCCAGAAGCGTCTTTCACAGTCTTCAAGTTCCCCGCGCCGTCATAAGAATACCGATACATCCCAGGCCACCTGACGAGTTGGTCAGCGCTATTATACACCGTTGGGTTTGGGTCCGCAGGCGGATGGATGCGATTTCCCACCCAGCTATACTCATACACTATGCCTGCTTGGCCACAGACTCAAGAGCACTGGCTGACGGAATCGCCACGGACGCGGGCCGGGCGATGGCACCGTGGCGCAATTGCATTCGTGTCCGATCGTCTATAGCTTACCTCTTGGGCATTGTTTCTTGGGGAATGAAGGTCGACCAAGCGACGTTCTAGGTGCACGGTTGACTTGGTCTGTTGCATCTTCCGAGCGAGATTCCCTGGCTCTTACCGCCGCCAGCTCACGGCTCAATCCTTGAATGCGCTCCGAGAAGTGGTTAGCCCATTGATACTCACCTTTGAGTATGGGGTAGAATACCAAGAGCAGAATCAATGCTGATAACAGCAATGTTCCGCTCAGACGGATGGAACGACCTATGGACGTGTGAGCTCTGGGGATACCGTGTGCGGTGAGCAAGCCAATCGAGCACGCGAGGACAAATGCGCCATAGGTTACGAGATCGGACGACCAACAAGCGGACGATGTGGCGAAGGCGTACTCTGCAAGGCAACTGAAAAAACGAACGAATACAGCCAATACGACAAAAGCTGAAGCAGTAGTCCACGTAGCTTGCCCACCGATCCATTCACCGACGACACCGCCAACCGCAGCCGCTGTCCACAAGCTGATCAACAACGCGAGGAAAAGTACGGGAAAAGCGTACTCAAGCGTACCAGTATCAAGAACACAGATGCCCACGGCAACTCTCTCCGTGCAGACAGCTGTAATAAGCGCAGCACAAGCGCACGCTATCGATCCGACAATATTCTTCTTCGCTCTGGGGCTCACGGTAGTCCTCTCAATCTCTGCACCTCGCGCTGTCATAGGCCGCGGAGCCACAGCCTTTCATATGCCGGTTGCTCGGATCACGGATGATGCCCATAGTTGATGTATCCACACCCCCGTATGTTTATCCACGGCCAACTCCTCGGTTTCGCAATACCCGTACAGACGTGGATGGCTTCGTGCAGCATCAAGCATCCGATCCACGGGCAAGATGGGTGATCGGAAACAACGATATTGCGTCCCCCGCTCCATATTCCGCACCATTTGGGAAAGGGCCAGCAACCGCCCAGCTTCTCGATGCATCTAACGTTGATCTGAACATTGCAGGTGTCTATTGCGGCTGTGGAGAACTGTTTTGCGACCTCCCGTATCATCGTGTTAGCCCACCTGGCCGCTGACTGGGCCGCTGCGTCGCAGGTAGCACCGGGAGAAAAGGTTGGGAAAAGTCCTTTTGGATCAGTGAGCGCAGTCGGCTTATTTCTCACATAAGCATAGGATGCTTCACTATCAGCAGGGAATGCATCCCTCTGCGTGAACCTCCCCACCTCCGGGTCGTAGAACCTCACGCCCAAATGCGTCAAACCGAAATCCGGCTCCATCCAATGCGTGTAGTAGCCGAGCTGGCCGACGTATTGGTAGGGCTGGTTCACAGAGCCATCGAACCGGTCGTGAGAGAGCAGAGAGCCGTAGGCGTCGTAGGTGTAGCGGTCGGTGATTGAGCCGGTCGCGTCCGTCAGGAGCCTCGTCGAGCCGAGCTCGTCGAAGTGGTAGTAGCGCATCCCATCGAACTGCTCGAACCGGGCGATCAGGCTCCCGCCGGGCTCACGGATGTAGTAGATGTCCGTATCTCCTGACGACTCCTCCAGCACAGCCGGGATGCCCGCCGTGGTGTGGTCACCAAGAATGCCATTCGAGCTCACACTATTTGCCACCGAACACATTCATGAAGTATCGTTCAACAGGATAAAATACAATCGCGAGGCTGACCAGCATACCGACGAATACTCCCAGGGACGGCCAACCACTCCAATTGTCGCGGCGGTCGGTGCTCAGTGCCCAGCCAGCGACAAGCCCTGATGAGACGGTCCAAGTCAGTACTGGGAGAGTCGAGCCCCCGAATGCGGCAGCGAATCCATCCATCACCAACGACCCGCTGCCGCAGTCGTGCAAATGCAGCACCAGGCACACGGCAAGTATGAGAAGCATCCCTAAGAGGCTGGCGACCCCTGCAGATCGTAGTACCCCGCACATGAGGTTGCCTGAAATGGCACACGCGGCAAATATGCATCCCAGCCACGCAAGCACGTCGATGGGCGTACCGGTATCCGAGGCGACACCAGCCGTGATCCGGAGCCGCTCGACGACTGAAAATAGCAGGTAGTAAGAGATGACCACTGCGAAGG